>JBLIAQ010000195.1:0-3060 GCA_047634535.1 Cycloclasticus sp. | reverse complement strand
AAAAAATAAACCTAAAGATTTACTTTCGAGAGGCGCATATTACTTAAGTCTGACCTTTATTTCCAGTAGAAATATTAAAAGACTTGAAGTATTTTTATTAATCAGTACGATTGAACCTTCTTGGCTATTACCAGTCATAGCCGATAAGTATTTATTAACATTTAGAGAGGTATTTAAGTGAACCAGTTTAATCAATCAATTACACGTAACGAAGCTAGCGTTCTAGCGACCAATAAGGTATTAAAAAATACCTATATATTGCTAGCCATGACCCTGTTATTTAGTGCGGCAACGGCTGCACTATCCATGTCGATGAATTTGCCCCACCCAGGCTTTATGATCACTATAATTGGCTATTTCGGCCTGTTATTCTTAACGACTAAGCTAAGAAACAGTTCATGGGGCATTTTGTGCGTATTTGCTTTGACCGGCTTTATGGGCATGACGCTAGGACCTATCCTCAATATGTACCTGAATGCATTTTCTAATGGCCATGAACTCATCATGACCTCATTAGGAGGCACCGGCGTTATTTTCCTTGCGCTGTCTGCTTATGCACTAACGACCAAAAAAGACTTTAGCTTTATCGCTGGCTTTTTGATGGTGGGCATTCTGGTGGCTTTTCTAGCTGGTATCGGCGCGATGATCTTCAGCATCCCGGCTTTATCATTGGGCGTATCTGCAATGTTTATTATGCTGATGTCTGGCATGATTTTATATCAAACCAGCGCTATTATTCACGGCGGTGAAACCAACTACATTATGGCGACGGTTTCTTTGTATATCAGCATATTTAATTTGTTCACCAGCTTATTACATATTCTTGGCGCAGTGAGCGGTCGGGATTAAGTAAAAGCTTTTAAACATAAAAAAGCCCCTGAATAAGGGGCTTTTTTATGCGCGTTTATTATTAAAGCGTAATCGTTTCGATAGCCCCCATATAGGGTTTTAAAACATCCGGCACCTTAATAGAACCATCGGCCTGTTGATAATTCTCCATCACCGCAATAAGAGTACGTCCTACCGCCAAACCAGAACCATTGATGGTGTGCACTAACTCAGGCTTGCCGGTTTCTGGATTGCGCCAGCGCGCTTTTAAGCGGCGCGCCTGAAAGTCGTTAAAATTGCTACAGGATGAAATCTCACGGTAACTGTCCTGCCCTGGCAGCCACACTTCAAGGTCGTATGTTTTAGTCGCTGAAAAACCCGTATCGCCTGAACACAGCAGCATTAAACGGTATGGCAAATTTAACGCCTGTAAAATATTTTCTGCGTGTTGCGTCAGTTCTTCGTGCAGCCGTTCTGACTCATCCGCTTTGACAATTTGCACTAGCTCGACTTTTTCAAACTGGTGCTGACGAATCATACCCCGCATATCTCGTCCATAAGCGCCCGCTTCACTTCTGAAACACGGTGTATGAGCGACGTATTTGAGCGGCATCTTGTCGGCATTGATAATTTCATCGCGCACCAGGTTGGTCACCGGTACTTCTGCGGTTGGTATTAAATAATATGGCGAGTCACCCGACATTTTGAACAGGTCTTCTTCAAATTTTGGTAACTGGCCAGTGCCAAATAAACTGTCTTTATTCACCAGGTACGGCACGTAAGCTTCCCGATAACCGTGCTGGTCAACATGCGTGTCCAGCATAAACTGGGTCAAAGCACGCTGAAGACGCGCTAGAGATCCCGATAAGGTGACAAATCGAGCGCCGGCAATTTTTGCCCCGGCTTCAAAATCTATACCGTTTAACGACTGCCCCAAATCAACGTGATCTTTAACGTCGAAGTCAAAGTTTGGGATGGAACCCCATTTTCTCAGTTCGATATTTTGCTCTTCATCCTTGCCAGTGGGTACCTCATCAGACAGGATATTCGGCAATGCGTATTGAATGCTCTGCATTTGCGCCTGAATATCGTTCAATTCAGCTTCTGCGGCTTTCAACTCATCGCCTAACAGGGACACGCTATCGAGTAACGGTTGTATGTCTTCACCTTTAGATTTTGCAATACCAATAGATTTAGCACTGGTGTTACGTTCGTTTTGTAGCGTTTGTGTTTTAACCTGAATTGCTTTGCGTCGCGTTTCTAACGCGGTTATCAGATCAACGTCTAGATCGGAACCGTGGCGCTGCATGGCTTTTTTAACGTATTCCGGGTCATTTCTTAAAAGCTGTGGGTCAAGCATATCGCTTTCCTTTAGTTTAGGTTTAGTGGTGTTGATCAGCCAGCCAACTAATGGCCTGAGTGACATTAAAGTGTTCTTTCAGATATTCAATAACGCTTAATACGTTATTCGAGTTATCAAAAAACTCGACGGTTATCGGTAGATCAAACGATAAGTCAATGAATGACGAGTCGTGTATTTCCCCCGACTGACCATAACCTTCGACTCCCCTAAAAGCGGTTGCACCGGCAATTTTTTCACTGTCGTGCAGATATTGCATTATTTGCTTCAGCTGATGATCCGCCTCGGTTAAATAAACTCTAGCGACACGAACGGTTTCTGTTTTCATAATTGCCTCACAACTTGTAGTCCGCACCAGGCGGCCAGCACGCATAAAACAACGCTAGCCAAAATATTCAGCATTGCCTTCAGTAAGTCACCCTGCTCTATCAGGTTAATCGTTTCAATAGAAAAGGTTGAAAAGGTGGTGAACGCGCCCAGAAAGCCAACCAATAAAACCGCTCTTATTTCTGGCGAAACAGACATTCGTTGTAAAAACAATTCATACAATAGGCCCATGGCAAGCGAGCCCAACACGTTTACCACCAATGTGCCGTAAGGAAAGCCTTTGCCAAACCAGCCATGGACGCCAGTCGACACCAGATAGCGCATCACTGCACCAATAGATCCACCTGCGGCAATTGCAAAAAGTTGCGTCATTAGTTTAAGTCTTATTGAGTTAAAACAGCCATTTTACGGACATCTGGTGATTCAATCACCCCCTTTTCGGTCACAATAGCAGAAATTAGCCCCGCGGGGGTCACGTCAAAAACCGGATTTAAGGCATCCACCAGCTCACTGTTATAATGATCCGGCAAAATCTCAGCGCTGGA
>JBLIAQ010000194.1:0-3104 GCA_047634535.1 Cycloclasticus sp. | reverse complement strand
GCAGAAAATTGAACCCGTTATCTCGAATGAAACTATGGTTTTAGGTGTTTCGATGGCTGTAGAACCAGAAGGCGAGGAGTTTGACGCTGGCGAAACAAAAGCTAAAGTCGCTGAGCCGGTTGAACGACCTGTCGAAGATCAGGCTGTACCGACGGCCGATCAGGCTCAGGTCATTCAATTAGCCGTCTTGCCGGTGCAGGGTGATGTATTAACGGGGCCGACATTATTAGACGCGTTTGCTAAGCTGGACCTTGAGTTTGGCGAGATGGGAATTTTTCATTATTATGAAAGACAGGATGGGGTTGAGAGCCAGTGCTTTCACGTTGCTAACTTATTAGAGCCGGGCATATTCCCGGTCGACAATATGTGTGATTTTGAATCAACGGGGATCGTTCTATTCTTTCAGGTTAACGCCTCTATTAATCCAGAATCGGCGTTTGATAGCATGTTGAATACGGCCCGTGAGCTAAGTCAGATGCTTGATGCAAACCTGGTGGATGAAAAAATGAAAGAACTGACGTTGCATAAAATTGAAGCGATTCAATCGCAACTTATAAAGCTGTCTACTATATGACGCCAGATTATTCTGCAGGGCAGCGCATTCAACAATTGCGTGAAGATATTAATCGGCATAATCAAAACTATTATCAATTCGACGCCCCTCAAATTCCGGATGCCGACTACGATGCTTTAATGCGTGAACTGCAGCGGCTGGAGGCTGATAACCCGACGCTGGTGACGGAGGATTCCCCCACTCAGCGCGTAGGCTCGGCGCCATTACAGGTGTTTCAGCAAGTGCAGCACCAGGTTCCGATGTTATCCTTGGATAATGCCTTTAGTGATGATGAGTTCGAGGCATTCGACAAGCGAGTGCGTGACAAGGTTAAATTGTCTGATGACGTAGAGTACCTTGTTGAGCCAAAGCTCGATGGGCTGGCTATTTCTCTGTTGTATAACGATGGCCGGCTAGTTCGCGCAGCGACCCGAGGTGATGGAAAGAATGGCGAGAATGTTACTGAAAACGTTAAAACTATCCAGTCGATACCTCTAAAGCTTAAAGGTAAAGCTTTGCCGACGGTGATCGAGATAAGGGGTGAAGTTTTTATGCCGCTGGCTGCTTTTAAACGACTCAATGCAGAAGCAGCCGAATCAGCAGAAAAACCCTTCGCTAACCCACGTAACGCGGCTGCAGGTAGTTTGAGACAACTAGACTCGAAAGTCACCGCCAGACGATCGCTGGCCTTTTATACATACGGCATGGGCATTATAGAAGGTATGCAGCGACCAGTTACTCAAAAAAAATTATTTGAGTTATTTGCTACCTGGGGTATGCCGGTGTGTGATCAGATATCGACCGCTAAGGGAGTGAGCCAATGCCATGCGGCGTACAAGGTTTTAGCGGATAAACGGTCGCGTTTACCTTATGAGATTGATGGCGTTGTCTACAAAGTAAACAGCGTTGCGTTGCAAGAACAGATTGGCTTCGTTTCCAGGGCACCGCGATGGGCTATCGCACGCAAATTTCCAGCGCAAGAAAAAATGACCACGGTGCTCGATATAGACGTTCAGGTCGGCAGAACCGGCGCCATTACCCCGGTTGCTCGCTTATCCCCCGTTTTTGTCGGTGGCGTGACGGTGACCAATGTGACGCTGCATAACGAAGATGAAATACGCAGAAAGGACGTGCGAATTGGTGATACGGTTATCGTTAGGCGGGCGGGTGACGTTATCCCTGAAATCGTTTCGGTAGTCAAAGAGAAGAGGTTACCGGGTTCGGTTACCTTTAAGCTGCCGGGGCTTTGTCCCGTTTGTGGCTCGACGGTTGAAAGAATAGCTGGTGAGGCGATTGTTCGGTGTTCTGCAGGCCTCTACTGTCCTGCGCAAGTTAAAGAATCAATTAAGCACTTCGCCTCGCGTAAGGCGATGGATGTGGAGGGCCTGGGTGATAAGCTGGTAGAACAACTGGTTGCGCAGGGTTTAATTAAAACCCCCGCGGACTTGTATCGTTTAACGCGTGAGCAATTGTCAGGGCTTGAGAGAATGGCGGATAAGTCGGCCGATAACCTGCTAGCCGCGCTGGATAAAAGTCGAGCCACTAGTCTGTCACGGTTTATATATGCGCTGGGTATTCGTGAGGTTGGAGAAGTGACAGCGGCTAATTTAGCGAATCATTTTGCTAACCTGGACGCCTTGCAGCAAGCGTCTATTGAAGAGTTAGAGCGCGTTCCTGATGTCGGCCCCATTGTAGCTCGGCACCTCATTTCTTTTTTTCAGTCGGAACATAATCGCGAGGTTATCGATGGGTTACTGGAGTGCGGGGTTGATTGGCCGGATTTAATTACCCCCAGTTATGAGGATCACGAATTATCAGGTAAAGTCATGGTTTTAACAGGAACCTTAGCGACGATGACGCGAGACCAGGCAAAAGAAGCATTGCAGGCCGTGGGCGCAAAAGTGACCGGCAGCGTATCAAAAAAAACCGATTTTGTCGTGGCGGGGGAAGACTCGGGTTCAAAGCTAAAAAAGGCATTGTTACTGGGCGTTTCTGTGTTATCAGAAAACGAGTTGATTCGACTGTTGAGCGCTGATTAAAGCAAACATGAGTAAAGATACGGAAATGGATCTGGAAACGCAGGTTTACATGTTAGAAAGCCATATGGACGGCATGATCGCGCGTGCGCAAAAAAACGAAGAGATGCTGAAACGATTTCAGGATTTGGAAATGCGCTTGTTATCACTTAATTCATTGTGCGAATTAGTGGTAAATATTCATGACGAGGCTAAACTGGTATTTAATTTGGACTCATTGTCGCTGGTGTTGGCGGATGAAAATGATGAAATCAGGCAGTTTATCGCTGAAGATGGTTTTCAATCGGAAGATTACCGAAGCGTTATTTTGCTGTCTAAGGTCGGTTTGTTCAAAGCAACACTTGGTTTATCACAACGAATTTTATTGGGTGACGCTAAAAAGCTTCTTGTAAAAGAGTTTTGGCCAGCTGATACGCGCATTCCTCATACGGTAGCGATTATCCCTTTGATAAGGCGCGGGGTGTATTTAGGCTGCCTGGTTTTTGGTAGTGATGACGAAACTCGATTCCAGGCGG
>JBLIAQ010000193.1:0-3214 GCA_047634535.1 Cycloclasticus sp. | reverse complement strand
TGGCCGTTGCGTCGTGTATTTCCCCCGCGGTGGTAAAGATATAATCGCCCGCTTCAAGGATATCATCGCCTAATTTCAGTTTACCGCTCAACATAAGTGCTTGTTCCCAGCCCGGGTGATTATGTGCGGGGAAGTACGAATTTGCCGCTAATCGAACCAGTGCAGTACCGCCACCCATTCCGTTATCCCACAAACCGCATTGGGAGATACCTTCAATACCTGATGCTTCATATGTTCTTTCGGCTGTTTTGATAATTGACATATGCTCTCCTTAAATAAATTAATACGCTGAATAACTATACAGCTGCCTTAGTGGTGTAGAAAGTGTTTAAGAATAATGGGGTACATGGCGTCCCAGCGTTGAGTTTGCGCCCAGTGTCCGCAGCGGTCTAGCACGTGTAATTCTGCGCGCTGAAGGTGTTCGAGGAAGTAAAGACTGGTTTCTAATGGAATAACATTATCCTGGCGACCGTGGACGATAACCCACTCGTGGGTCATTCGATTTAGGACAGGGGCTGGGATAATCAATTTTTCCATATCATCGATCATCGCTTGAAACATGATTTCTTGTACGTCACGCGTTTTTGGGTTCATCGCTTTTGCGTAACGATCGTCTATAACGGCTTGCAAGTCACCAAATATACTTGGGTCGTAAACAAAGCTCTCTATCAACTCGCGATAGCGACCCGCACGGGGATCATCGTAGTAACTAATCATTCGTATCATCGTGGAGGGTTTGTCAAAAGGTGCCCCAATCGCTCCCATTAACATACATTTATCGAACCGTTCCGGCATTTCGACAACGCACTGCATCGCTAGTGCGCCACCCATAGAGTTGCCCACCAAATGTGCTTTTTTAATGCCTAACTCATCCATTAGACCTTTAACTTGCTCAACGCGATAACCCATCCACGCGGCCATCTTTGTCGGTATTTTTTTTGGCAATTCAGATTGGCCAAAGCCTATCGCATCGGGTGCTATAACATAAAAATGCTTTTTTAAATCTTCGGCACAAAGTAGCCAATTAGAGGCCGCACTGGCGCCAGGTCCCGCACCATGGAGTAATAGTATGGGTGGGTTATTTGGATCCCCGGCAAAAAGGCAATGGCTGGCTAACTCGCCAGAAGGGACCGATTTTTCGTAAACGTTATGACTCATCATCTAGTCCTATTTAGAATTTTAGCGCTTCTCGGCAGGCATCTATTGCCGACATATCTTCGATACTGCTGGTGTCACTTGAAATATCACCGCTTTGAACAATTTCAATTAATAAACGACGGACGGTTTTACCTGTCCGTGTTTTCGGTAGCATGCTGGTTACGTACACAGCGGCTAAACTAGCGATACCGCCTAATGATGCTTGTACGCTTTGTTTGAGTTCTGCCGCCACCAGCTGTGGGTCAGAACCTTTACTCAGGCAAACAAATGCAACCGGTAGTAAACCTTTCAGTTCATCATTAACCCCCATTACGGCCGCCTCGGTTACCTTCGGGTGTGAGCTGATTGAGGTTTCAATTTCAACGGTACTAAGGCGGTGCCCCGCTACATTAATAACATCATCAGAACGGCCTAACACCCATATATGTCCATCAGCATCTTTAACCCCCTCGTCTGAACACCAATAAGTACCTGCTAGTTGCGAAAAGTATGATTCTTTATAGCGCTCATGGTCTTTCCAGATAGTTCTAGCCATTGAAGGTAAGGGTTCGGTCAGCACTAAGTGCCCTCGGACGCCTACTTCAGCCTCCTGACCATGGTCATCAACAATTTTACCCCTGTAGCCCGGTACCGGCTTTCCACAAGAACCGGCTTTTGTATCATCAACACCCCATATAGGATAGGTCCAGGTAGAACCAGTTTCAGTCTGCCCATAGGCATTAATGATCGGAACACCTTGTCCCAGTTTAGTCCGCGTCCATTGGTAGCTACTGGCATCTAAGGGTTCACCCTGAACGCTCATCGTATTTAGCTCGGTTAGTGGGAATTCAGCTGCTAGTTCATCACCAAACCCTCTTAACATTCTTATCAAGGTCGGCGCGGTGATTATTTTTTTAACTTCGTGTTTATCAGCAATTTGATAAAAGCGCTTATGATCGGGGTAATCCATCGATCCTTCGTAACAAACCTGAGTGGTACCGGCCGCTAAACCACCAACAATGGATTGAATCGGAAAGGTCAACCAGCCAACGTCGGTAGCGCACCAGAAAACATCGCCAGGATCAGCGCCCATCTGCCAATAGACGTTGGCCCAGGCACCCATCATAAAACCCGCTACGCTGTGTACAACGCCCTTTGGTTTAGAAGTTGTGCCGCTGGTAAACACAAGAAAGGCGGGGTCATTTGCTTCCAGAGGAACGCAGGCGCAATCGATGGATTGTTTATCCAACAATGTGCGATAGTCAAGTTCGTCGTTCTGCAACTCAAAGGACTCACCAGAACGGTTAAAAACCAGCGTGTGCTGTACGCTCGGAGAATCTTTTTTTGCCTCGCGCCAGGTTTTTAATAATTCTACGCTGCGTCCTCGACGGTAGCTTTTATCAGCGACCACAATTACCTTAGGCTCAGCAGATTCTAGTCGAGAGACGATCGCTTCTGCAGGGAAGCCAGAGAATAAGATCGTATGTATGGCGCCGATTCGGTTGCACGCATGTGCAACCACATAGGCCTCAGGTAAATTTTGCATATAAAGGGCAACCACATCGCCCTTTTCGACACCTAATGATTTAAGCGCATTAGCGCAGCGGCAAACCTCGTCTCGAAGTTCTAAATAACTCAGCTCACGGTAATCGTCTACAGGCTCACCTTGCCAGATAATAGCTGCTTTATTAAATAGCGCCGGGTTCTCCGCGTGACGGTCGACACAATTATCGGCAACGTTGATATAGCCACCCGGGAAAAACTTAAAGTCCGGAAAACCCCCTTCACGAACGCTGTTCCATGGCGTGGTCCAGCGAAATTGTTCAGCGACCCACTGCCAATAATGGTCGGCTGATATGTCGTCTAATTCACGCGCGTGTTTTGCCGCCTGTTGCCGTTGCTTGTTTTGCCACTTCGTTGGCAAATGATCAATGGCTGTTGAGGTGATTTGATGAAGTGGATTCGTATCGCTCATAGTTAATTATTGTAGGCTTGAAGCCCTTGTTATTTTTGTAGCATCAAGCAAAACTTTCGCTTTAATTGATGAGTTAAAAAGCTAGTTAACGATTAAAAAAGA
>JBLIAQ010000192.1:0-3246 GCA_047634535.1 Cycloclasticus sp. | reverse complement strand
AGCTGTAATACACAATTAGATAGCTCGCGTGCTTTTTCATTACTTTTCCACCGTATTTGAAAAAGTAATAAATATAATAACCGTCAAAACACGACCACCTAAAAGGCACCTGCCACCAAGGAGACTGATGCTCGAAAAGATCAGGGTCTAATGGACCGTTAGCATGAATATGGTGTTTATTATGCACCCAACGTAACAACACCATTGGCGCGTAAGGGAACAAAAAGAATAGCGCAACACCACCAATGCCTTCATTAAGAAAATTGTTACTAGAAAGAGAACGGTGCGAGCTATCGTGGATAACGCTGAATAAGCAATAACTCAAAAAACCATTAATGATGGCGCCTTGCCACAACGGCAGCGACCCTTCCAGCGCGTAATACCAAACTGCGCCCATACTCGTCATCACCGCTATGAACATCAGCGTCGTTGGAATGGCTAACGTTGGTGCTTTTATAAGCGTACGAAAGTATTCTTCGCTCGTTGGGGTCGTTTGTTCTGTACTCATCTTTATCTCCTAGCCTCTAATTTCCTAACCTATTAAAAGCTGTTATTTAAAAGTATCTATTTATTTTCAAACAATTATGCATTAGAACAAGACGCTGAGCGCTAAAGAAGTGTCATTATTTGACAGTGAGGTGTCATATTGTGACAAAAAAGTAATCCCTGTATAATCTCTGTTATTTATCAAGGCGAGAGAATATTTATGTCTACGTTTAATACATTGCCGGTTAGCTATATTCAAATTGCTATTCGCGCACTCGCCAATGAAGGCATTTCTGCCGAACAAATTTTAGAAAACACCGGCCTAAGCGCTGAATCATTAACCGATGGTGCGCATATCTCTGTAGATCAATTTGTTAACGTCATATTGAATACTAAAACGGCCACCAACAACCCAGCCATTGGTCTATTATTGGGCTCGTTACTGCACCCATCTACTCACGGTTATTTAGGCTGGGCTGCCATTAATAGCCCGTCACTATCGGATGCTATTGGTATTTTTCAGCAATACAGCTACATCCGCACGCCGTTTATTTTATACAGCACTGCCACACAACAAGATCAGTACATCATAAGGCTCACTCTTACCGAAAACCTTAAGACCGCCCACACTATTTTTGTCGAAGCCATGCTGATGCTGCTACAACATATTATTGAGTTTATTTTAGGCCGTCCGATGTCCGAAGCAAGGCTATACATCAATAGCTCCGCACCCAGTTATGCCGATACGTATCGGCAGTATTTTCACTGCCCTATTTATTTCGATTCGGATTATCTTGAGATACACCTTCCTTTGGCGTTAAAAGATACCATCAACCCGAGCGCCGACAGTCATATGTACCAACTCGCACTTGAACAGTGCCAGGAGGCGGCGCATCAATTACAGCGTGATATTGATATCAGCACAGAGGTTTACGAATACTTATCGTCAAATCTAGGTAAGTCATTGACCTTAGAACAAACCGCCAAGCAGCTCAACGTATCTTCTCGCACCCTTATTAGAAAGTTAAAAAAACAGAACACCTCATTTCAAACGATTAAAGATGACGTGTATGCTTTTCAGGCCAGCAGTTATTTAAGGCGCAGTTCAATTTCTATAGACACGCTTTCGGTCATTTTTGGCTATAGCGACCCGGCTAATTTTCGTCGTAGCTTTAAAAGATGGTTTGGTTTAAGCCCGCAACAATATAGGAATAAACAGTTACCGCACTAAATTAATCCAAAGAAAAAATGCCTGGGCTGAAGTTCTTTATTCAGTTTCTTCAATTTTTCCTAATCGATACGCCAGTTGTGGTCTGGTCATACCCAGCGTACGAGCCGCGCCAGACAAATTACCCTGCGCCCGTCTGACGGCTTCCCTTAGAATCGTATCTTCAATTTCAAACAGGTTATTCTGTGCCTCAAAAAACAGATCGACAAATTGATTAGCCAGACTATTATTAACTTCCTTCAAGTGGCCTTTTTCATCAATTGATGACACCGGGTTTTGTTCATTATTAACCAGGGCAAAGAGGTGTTGAAACTCAATCTTCCCGCCTTCCTCGCAGAGCAGCACCCCCCGTTCGATGACGTTCTCCAGTTCTCTAATATTACCCGGCCACTGATACGCTTCTAACTCACTTAATGCGTGCTCGGATAGGCCTTTAATATCTTTATGATATTTCACTTTAAAATGATTAACAAAACTGTCCGCCAGCAAATGAATATCCGTTTTCCTTTCCCGTAGCGATGGAATCAGGATGGGATAAACATTTAATCGATAAAATAAATCTTTACGGAACTCACCTTTTTCGACCTTTTCAAGTAAATCTGCGTGCGTCGCAGCGACAACTCGGACATCCACAGGAATCACGTTGGTACCACCAACTCGCTCTACCTCTCCTTCCTGCAAAACACGCAATAATTTAGCCTGCGCAGGGTACGACAAATCTCCAATTTCATCCAAAAACAAGGTGCCTTTATTAGCGCGTTCGAAACGACCTTCTCGTGATTGGTGCGCCCCGGTATAAGCGCCTTTATCAACGCCAAATAATTCTGCTTCTAGCAAATCATCGGGAATGGCTGCGCAATTAACGGCGATAAACGGTTCTTTATTTCTATCGCTTTTATGGTGTAATGAGCGCGCAAAGAGCTCCTTTCCTACGCCCGTCTCGCCCAACAAAAGAACCGTTACCGGACCCTGTATGGCTTTTTCCAATAATGCGAGGGCCTTTTTAAACGGTTTCGATTTGCCAATGATATGGCTATCTAAAATTTCATTTTCAATCAACGACGAACGCAAGCTGGTAACTTCGTCTCGTAAGCTAAGAATTTGATCAACAATACTATCGGATTCATAGTATTTCGTTAGCTCTTCTGGTTTATCCCACTCGGCAACCGGCTTACCAATAATGACGCAGTGTTCGTCCTGACACGCCCGGCAGGCTATTTCAGAAAATAAGATAGATTGCCCGGTAAATTCGCTACTGTAACCACTGGCATAACCGACCTCCATCCAACAAACGGGTTTGTCAGACACACCAAAAGCCTTTTGGTGAACCTCACTCTCATAGGAGTTTTCCCAACGAATTTCCATAAAGAATGTTTTTGCTTTGACGTCCATCTCAAAGCGAATAGGTGTAACGCGGACGATGCCTTCCAATTGATGCAATTGAGGCCCTACCATAAACTGGTCTTTTTCACTGGCGTCTGGGCGTAACTTTTTGGCTAATTTGGCGTCCTCTACACCCGCTTTAAAGCCTG
>JBLIAQ010000191.1:0-3350 GCA_047634535.1 Cycloclasticus sp. | reverse complement strand
CGATCGGCTTAATCCCGTGCTCATGCATCACATCCTGGTCTATATCGCGACGGCCTAATATGCCGCCGTGTACTTTTGGATGAAGGGTTTTAACGCGTCCGTCCATCATTTCAGGAAAGCCCGTGTAATCGCTAATTTCGACTACGGGAATGTTTTTTTGTTGCAGTAATTTAGCGGTGCCACCGGTGGATATAATTTCAACGCCTAAGTCGCTTAGCTGTTGGCAAAACTCGACAATGCCAGTTTTATCAGAAACGCTGACTAAAGCGCGTGCGATTTTATTGCTCATATGATGACCCGTTCGTAAGGTTAGGAGCGACCAATTTGGCCTGCTCGAAAACAGGGTATTCTATCGAAAATAGGTTTTTTTTGCTGGGGTTTTTAGCGTCGATGAGGCGTTAACGGAGTCCAGTGTTTTGATGTGTTATTGAATGAGGACTAAAAATTACTGGTCGAGCTGGTAGCTCGCTAGTTTTTTCCTTAATGTACCACGGCTTAAGCCGAGAATTTTAGCGGCCTTAGACTGATTGGATTTTGTGTGATTGAGAACCGCTTCGAATAACGGCTTTTCAACTTCGCTGATCACCAATGCGTGCAAATCAACGACTTCATGGCCATCGAGTTGGCTGAAGTAGTTTTCAAGTGCGTGCTTAACTTGCTGACAAAGGGGTCTATCTAACTTATCTAAGCTCATGCTGCCTGGTATGTTTTATTGGTGAAAGCATAAAAAATTTTGTCCATAAAATCTAGCTGCTGTTGGGGTTCTTGCAATAAAAAACTCTCTTTAACACGCGGCAATAATGAAGCGTCCAGGTGATTAAAGTACCAGGCTATATGTTTCCTGGCAATTTTAACGCCCATAGTATCACCATAAAACTGATGTAGCTGGATAATATGCTGGGTGATAATACTCTTTATTTCCTCCGTGCTGGGTGGTGCCAATTTGTGCCCTGTTTTTAAGAAGTGATCAATTTCTCTAAAAATCCATGGGCGGCCCTGTGCCCCTCTGCCAATGAGCAGGCCGTCGGCTCCGGTATAATCAAGTACGTCTTGCGCTTTTTCAACGGAACAAATGTCGCCATTTGCAAAAACAGGAATCGAGATGGCTCGTTTAACGGATCTAATGGTGTCAAATTCTGCTTCGCCCTTATATTTACACTCCCGAGTACGGCCGTGAATAGCCAGCGCCTGTATGCCCGCTTGCTCAGCGATGCTTGCGATAGTGACGGCGTTTCTGCTCAGAGGATCCCAGCCAGTTCTTATTTTCAGTGTTACCGGAATATCTACAGCGGATACGACGGCCTCTAAAATGCTTTTTACCAGGGCTTCGTCACGTAAAAGGGCTGAGCCGGCCGCTACATTACAGACCTTTTTTGCTGGGCAACCCATATTAATGTCAATAATCTGCGCGCCATTAGACTGATTGTATTGGGCGGCTTCGGCCATTTGTTCAGGGTTGGTGCCGACAATTTGCACAGAACGTGGCTCGTTCTCACCGGTATGATTGAGTTTTAACTGCGTTCGAGGGTGATGTCTTAAGACGGGGTTTGACGCGGTCATTTCGGATACGGCCATGCCCGCGCCTAAAACACGACAAATTTGCCGGAAAGGGCGATCGGTAATGCCCGCCATGGGAGACAGGATTAAGTTGTTGCTTAATGTGTATGGGCCGATTTTCATATAGAAGCGAACAAGTTTGGTCTAGCTTCAACGTTACGTGTTAATGAGTGAAATTTGAAGCACTATTGTACGGAAGGGAGTGATTCGCTGAAAGTAATTTCGAAACCAGATGGGTTTTGCTGTGGTTTGCTAAAAATCAGTTTAATATGCTTTAACTCCGACGGCGCAAAGTAATCGTTCAGCTCATCTTTATTAAGATAATCGTATTTTGTGAATTTCCCCAATGCAATTTTTTCGCCCAGGCGGGATGTCAACGTCACGTTAATAGAGGGGTAGGCCTGCTCTACTAAGGCATGATTTTTCATGATGATCTGGAGTTCTAAAGCATTTTGTAATTCGGGGTGCGGGCGAATTTCACGATCTACAATACGGATTTCGTCTAAATTGATATAGCCTGGGATATCTAAGTCAAAGGTCTTATTTAAATATTTAAAGATAGGCTGCAAGCGCGTGTTTTGGGTAAAGAATTTCGATTGCACCATGCTGATCTGGACGAGTATGACAATTAGCAAGATAAAGGAGAGAAACCCAAAGGGAAGCCTGTTTTGCACTGGGGCCGAAGGAGATTCCCAAACGGCAGACATGGGTGGGTCGTCGTCACTGTTAGTATTCGTTTCCAACTCCATTGTCGCTGCTGGTTGTTCTGCCTGAGTGTTAGTCAGCGGTTGGCCAGAAGCCGTTAATTGGTGTTGATGACCATTAAAAACGTCATTGCAATGACCGCAACGAATCAGACCCTCTTTTAGCGCTAATTGCTCCTCGGTTACTTGCAGAGTGCTTAAACAAGAGGGGCAAAGCGCGTACTTCATCGTTTAAATTTTTTGCGCGTGTAAACAGGCCCAGCCATCTTTAATAGCGGCGGGAGCAAATATAAAATTATCCAGGTATGCCTGCATCACCTGCTCAACTTGTTCATTAAGAATGCCCGATAATAATAACTGGCCGCCTGGCTCAACAAGCGCTGATATCTCAGTAGATAGTGTAATTAGAGGCTCAGCGAGGATGTTTGCGATAACCACTGATTGTGGCTGACGAGGATATTGTTGCGCGTCGTAGACTTGAATTTTGTCACAGACCTGATTTTGCTCGGCATTATTCATCGTTGCGGTGAGTGCTTGTGGGTCGATATCGATACCAATAGCATGTTTAGCGCCTAACAGCAGGGCTGCAATCGCGAGTATGCCTGAACCACAGCCAAAATCGATGACCTGACTTTCATTCAGTGGGTGGTTAGCCAGCCACTCAAGGCATAAGGCAGTTGTCGGATGGGTGCCCGTTCCAAATGCAAGGCCGGGGTCTAATCTTAAAATAATCGCGGCGGGGTCGGGTGCCTCATGCTCCGTTGAGCAGACCCAAAAATGTTCGCTAAATTTTATTGGCTTAAAGTCATCGAGCCAAACGCGCTCCCAAACTTGATCTTCTAATCGCTCTAGTTTTAATCGCCAGGTTTTAGGCTCATTAATGCGTTGATCAAAATACTGCTCGGCCTGACTGAGGTCGTGCTGTTCCTCAAATAAACCGGTGACCACCACTTGTTGCCATAAAGGCGTCGTTTCCAGAGGAGGTTCGTAGATGGGCTGGTCAGCACCATCCGTCATAGTGACGGACAGTGATCCTAGTTCTTGTAGAATTGTTTCAATTAATGGTGCGAGTACGGGGCTGGTTTCAAC
>JBLIAQ010000190.1:0-3360 GCA_047634535.1 Cycloclasticus sp. | reverse complement strand
TTTGATCAAGGTACCCAATTACGCTTTTAATCACTCTCTGTACTTTCAAATTCAGCGCTTTCTGGGTCAAAAATATCTTCTACGACAACCACTAGCGGTTTTGGGTAATAGTTAAACTCAGTGGCGGATGCGATCGTGTAGGCGCCCATCTGTTTTCCAATTAGGATGTCTCCGATCTGCATGTCTGGCAGTTCAATATCTTCAGCGACTACATCGATGCTGTCACAAGTAGGGCCGGCTAATACACTGGAATAAAACTCACCGCTTGGATCGAAAGGTTTTAATGGCGCTAATGGGTAAGTAGCATGGTCGAACATTTGACCGCTGAATCCGCCATAAACGCCATCATCCAGGTAATACCAGGTTTTTGCGCCGCGTGTTGCTTTACCGACAATTGAAACGACTTCGATCATCGACGGTGCAGCGATAAAGCGGCCCGGTTCTGCAAACACTTCTATACCTTCTGGCAGTTCACTTAATGCCTCCATCAAGGGTGCGCAGAAGTCTTCAATAGGTAGTATTTCTTCCTGGTAAGAAACCGGAAAACTGCCGCCGATGTCGAGGAACTTCCAGTTGACGCTATTCATCACTTTGATCGCCGCAATACTGGCGCGAATGGCATTCGCCTGAGTCATGGGTGACAGTGATTGTGAGCCGACGTGAAATGATAAGCCAACCACCTCAATGCCATGTTTTTGAGCCAGTTCGACCATAACGGGCAATTCTTCTAGTGAGCAGCCGAATTTGCGCGATAGATCAACGACCGCCTGTTTACTACGGAAACTAACCCGCATTATCAATTCCACCTGACCGGCGTAAGGGATAAATTTTTTCAATTCTTCGATGTTATCTACGACAAATCGGTTGCAACCAAAGGCAAGCGAACGTTTTATTTCTTTGTCTTTTTTAATCGGGTGTGAATGAAGGCAGCGGTCGCTGCTGATACCGAGTGACTCGACCAGTTCCACTTCACCGATGGTTGCCAGGTCAAAATAACTGCCGAGGCTTTTCAGGCGTTTGATCAACGCGGGGTGCGATAGTGCTTTTAATGCATAAAAAAGCTTAACCCCCGGCAACGCTGCCTGTAATGACATATATTGATATTCGACTTCACTTAAATCGAGCACCATAAATGGGGTTTCGTGCTTGGCAACCAGCTCTTCCAGGCTGGCGCGGTCAAACAGCTCCAGTACGTCAGGATGGGATTCTTCGGCAAAACGTTCAACTATCGTTTGGTTATTCATCGTTAGGATTCTCATGAAAATTGACGGCGGCTCAGACAGCCCGAGTGCGAGGCGGTAGTTTATTAAAGTTTTAATGCTCTGGATATAAAAACAGGATAATTTATCGCATTGAGTAATTAATGAATGTGGTTGAGGGGGAGGTCTTACCAATAAATAGGTTTGGGTTCGAACTTAATACTCAAATAATAGCAGTGAATTAAATGAGTGATACTGCATTGTCGCGAGGGTGTTAATTTCTTCTGTTTAACCTTTACCCATTAGATATAAAGATCATAAATTTAGGCTAAAATAAGCGTTTTAGAGAGAAAGCTGGAAGGGGAATTTGTACGTACTCGAAGCACTTAGATACTACGGAGAAGAGGGGCCGATAGCCATCATACGAAGAGATGGCGAATCTATGGCTTATACCCGCGTGGGTATTGATAGCCTGCTTGCAAAATACCGGGGTGATGAGTGTTATGCTTCATTGCTCAAGATAAAGCAGCAAATGAGTCAGTCGGGTGATTACAAAGATATCCAGGAGTCCGACTTTTCAGGGCAAAAAGAGTTGTTTTCTGAAATGAAACCCAAGGGGTGATCAGCTTGATTTCAGTAACCACACCTAGTAAAAAATAATATTAATACGCGATGTAAACAACGAACTTATGGCCCTATAGGAAAAGCAATGAATGATGTGACTGAATTATTAAAATCCCACCGATCTATTCGGAAATTTACCGATCAAGCCGTTAGTGATGAGCTGATTAATGAGATAGTTGCCTGCGGCCAGGCCGCGGCGAGTTCGAGTAACGTTCAGGCGACCACTGTTATTCGCATACGTGATGGCGAGAAGCGTACAAAACTGGCCGAGCTGGCGGGTGGTCAGCCCTATGTCGCTAGCGCGGGTGCTTTTCTGGTATTTTGTGCCGATTTACATCGCTCGAAACTGGCTTGTGAGTTACAAGCTGGTGATTTCAGCGAAGGGATGACCGAGCACTTTATTATCGCTACGGTAGACGTGGCTCTGTTTGCGCAAAACTGCGTGGTCGCAGCGGAATCCTTGGGTTTGGGTATTTGTTATATCGGTGGGTTACGCAATAACCCGCAGGAGGTGTCCGAACTGCTTGAATTACCGAATCAGGTGTACCCAGTTTTTGGCTTGTGTTTGGGTTACCCCGGTCAGAACCCAGAGGTTAAACCGCGTTTACCTTTGTCGACGGTGCTGAAAGAAGAGAACTATCAGCAGCCTTCTGATTTGTCAGGCATCCAGCTGTATGACGAGCATATTCGCGCCTATTATAGGTCCCGTACCGGTGGTAAAAAAGACAGCTGCTGGAGCGAAGAAATGCGTGCATTGGTCGGCAAAGAATCTCGCCCGCATATGCGTGATTTTCTCTTGCGCCGTGGTTTTTCAATGAAATAAAGTCAGAGTATTTAAACTCTTTTTAGTTTTTTTTTCTGAACCGACATTTTATTAATACTAAATAACTAATAAAAATACCTGGCTGGGGCTATCTAAACGATAAGCGTTATATAATCGAATCTTTAAAGGGCTAAAGGATGCTTCCTGTTGACCCTTAATACGTACTTTAATGGGTAACGAGAATTATTAAATGACGATTAGTAGCAAGAAAATTATAATTGGAAGTGAAGAATGGTGTTCTTTTCCAGAACTTGGCGTTTTTGCAATTAAGGCAAGAGTCGACTCAGGCGCAAAAACATCTTCCATTCACGCGTTCAATATTCATCCGTTTCGCCGTAACGGCGAATCCTGGGTTAGTTTTGAAATTCATCCGCTACAAAATAACCGCCGAACAGTCGTCAGGTGCGAGAAGCAGCTGGTGGATAAACGGCTGGTTAAAAGCTCAAGTGGAATAGCTGAAACGCGATACGTTATTAGTGTTCCATTAAAACTGGGTGGTCTTATCTGGGATATTGAACTAACCCTGGCTAATCGCGATTCGATGGGCTTCCGCATGTTATTAGGCCGTGAAGCAATGAATGGTCGTTTGATGGTAGACACATCACTGGTGTGCACATTAGGTGAAACAACTAATGATCAACTCGCCGGCTATTATGGCAAAAAAGAAGACAAAAAAAATGGTCTTAAAATTGGCTTATTAGCCAGTAACGAGGA
>JBLIAQ010000189.1:0-3477 GCA_047634535.1 Cycloclasticus sp. | reverse complement strand
AAGTAACTAGCAGTATCACACTGTGGGGAATGATACGACTCACTCAAAACATGACTGTGGGACACGTTTTGAGAATAATACAGTTAGGGCTGTATCGGTAAATATTAGGTTGCTGTTAAACCTAAGAGATAACGCTATTTTAGCTTCAGAGAGAAAGGTTACAAACGATATAAATTGATTTGTAGGATTAGATAGATTAATGCAAAATACAATAATATATTCTTGAATACGCGCCTTGTTACTTTAGGTTATTTTTAATTTTTCGTGATTTACTGTTTTTTTTTACTTTAATTGATCATATTAGGGTGATAAATGCGATTTTTAGGTGCACATTCAATATATAGAAAATATTTTCTAATTATCTTTTTTTATTTTGCAGTAGCTGAGCTCGTCTTATGATGGTTTTTTTATGAAGTCTATTCCTTTGGCTGGACTGGGTACGTTTGCTATCGCTGCGCGCCATTTGAGTTTTACAAAAGCCGGGCAAGAAATGCACCTAACGCAAGGCGCTATTAGTCAGCAAATTCGGCAATTAGAAGAAAGGTTAGGGCTGACTTTATTTATTCGTTATCACCGGCGTTTGGAGTTAACGGTAGCCGGCGCACGTTTGGCCGTTCAGTTAAATCATAGCTTTAATGAAATTAATGAGTTGGTCTCAGATCTGCAGGAAGAAGAAACCTCCAATATTTTAACCGTTTCTGTTATGCCATCGTTTGCAACCAAATGGTTGATTCCTCGACTGGGCAGCTTGCAAGAAGCCTATCCTGATTTACAGCTCCGCATCCAAGCCAACGATAGAGAAGTGAACTTCCAGCGTGACAGAATTGATGTGGCGATAGTGCATAGCCATGTTCATAGCTCCAAAGGACATATTGTTCCCTTGATGAAGGACAAGGTGTTTCCTGTTTGCAGTCCTGCGTTTGCGCAGCAACGGGCTTTGAGCGAAGCGAGTCAATTAGCACAAGTACCTTTATTAAATGATGACTCTGAATGGCGTTTTTCTAGTCCTTATGCCGAGTGGGAAAAGTGGCTGCTACTGGCTAATGCAAAAGGTATTAAACCTTCTCGTGGCATCAGTTTTAACCGAGGTGATCTTGCTGTGCAGGCCGCTATTGCAGGGCAGGGTGTTGCCTTAGGAAGAACGCCTTTGGTGATGGATGATATTCAGCAAGGGCGATTAATGATGCCGTTTTCAGAAATATTGGACGAAGGGCATGCGTATTTGTTTGTTTGCCCTGAAATGCAGCGCCAGCGAGAGCCGGTTCAGCAGTTGCTCAGTTGGTTAGTTGCACAGTGCTATCAATATTCACCAGAGGATACTTTGACGACGCCCGATGATTTGAACTCACTATAAGTAGTTATCTAAAAGCAGTTTTACTGAAATCGCCAAGCACATAATAATCACCATAGGACGAATGAGTTTTACACCTTTGGTGATGACGAGACGTGAGCCGATTTGCGCGCCAAAC
The DNA here is from genome assembly GCA_047634535.1 of Cycloclasticus sp. Lineage (GTDB taxonomy): Bacteria > Pseudomonadota > Gammaproteobacteria > Methylococcales > Cycloclasticaceae > Cycloclasticus. Next base: position 2,008 of record JBLIAQ010000189.1, on the reverse strand, counting down.
CATTGGCCTACTCCCATAACAATCCCTAACGCCCAAATAAGATGGCCGCTAAAGGCAAACATCGCGAGTGACGCTAAGTTGCTGGTCGCATTGAGTACTTTCGTGTGTGCCGTTGCTGAAACCACCGTCAATCCCATTAGGCATAGGTAAGCCGTTGAAAAAAAAGCGCCGGTGCCAGGGCCAATTAAGCCATCATAAAAACCAATACTGGTACCGATAATCACGGCAAACTGCACATGAGTAAGAGAAAACTTACTGGCAATATAAGGTTGAAGCTTTGGCAAAAAGAAAAAGAAAATAGCCACGGCAATTAAAATAATAGGCACTGCTTTTAGCAACAGGCCACTGTCTAGATAAGAGACTAATAGTGTTCCGAAGACGGCACCGATTGCCGTCATTGCAATGGGTAGCCACATATCCGAAAGTGTCACTTGTCCTTTTTTAATAAAGTGATAAGAAGCCGAGACTGTGCCTGCACAGCCTTGTAATTTATTGGTCGCCAATGCCTCCGCTGGAGAAAGGCCTGCTGCTAATAAGACGGGGACGGTAATCAGGCCGCCGCCGCCTGCAATCGCGTCGATCATTCCGGCAAAAAACGCGGCCCCAAAGAGCGCAAGATAAACCCAAAGAGAAATCTCAAAAAATACAAAATCCATTGCGTGTTGTTTCCTATTATAGAGGGAGGTTAGGCGCGTTTTAGTAGACCAAAAAAAGCCCACCTAAACAATCGTTTAGATGAGCTAATGAGTAGGAATGTTAGAATTCGTTACCGACGATATTACACTTTCGTTTGTATGTAGCCTTCAAGGGTAGTCACTTGATCTGGTGTCAGCTCAAGCCCCAGTTTAGTGCGGCGCCACAGAATGTCTTCGGCTGAACGTGCCCACTCATGATTTATCAAATAATCGACTTCTACTTGATAAAGCTGATTGCCAAAGTGTTGCCCAAGCTCGCTCTCGGAGTGGACTTTATCCAGCAAAGTATGGGTTAGCGTGCCGTAGCTGTTAGCAAAGCGACGAGCAAGGTTAGCGCCAATGAAAGGGTAGTCTTGTTGAAGTTTCATGGCGAAGGCATCCAATGACATGTCTAAATTACCACCTGGTAGTGGTTTGCTGTCTGTCCAAGCCTCGCCAAGGTTATCGAAATAAGGCGTAAGTTTAGTCATCGCTGATAAAGCCAGTTTACGATAGGTCGTGATTTTTCCACCAAAAATACTTAGCAATGGTGCTTTGTGATTTTTGTCGTCTAGATGCAGAGTGTAATCCCGAGTCACAGCGGATGGATCAGAGGACTCGTCTTCTAATAAAGGACGAACACCGGAATAGCTCCATACGACATCGGCTGGAGAGAGTGTTTTTTTGAAGTGATCGTTTGCCACTTTTAAAATGTACTGGGTTTCTTCTTCGGAAATCGCCACATCGTTAGGGTTGCCCTTGTATTCAACATCGGTTGTGCCTAGTAGCGTGTAGTGTTCACGATAAGGAATTGCAAAAACGATACGCTTATCCGTGTTTTGCATAATAAATGCATTAGAGTGCTGATATAGCTTAGGTACTACGATATGGCTTCCCTTGATCATGCGAATGCCATATGGGGCTTTTTGCTCTAGTTTAGTTTCGATAAATGATGATACCCAAGGCCCTGCGGCGTTTACTAACGCTTTCGCGGTTATCTCGTGGGTTTCTTTAGTTATCTGATCTTCTAGGCTTATATGCCATTGATTGTCGACACGCTTTGCTGACGTGCAGCGAGTGCGAGCAAAAATAGAGGCGCCATTTTTTTGTGCGCTAAGAGCGTTGATCACAACTAAGCGAGCATCATCTACCCAGCAATCTGAGTACTCAAAGCCTTGTGTTATATCGTCTTTTAGCGGGCTGTCACTGCCGTATTTTACGCCTTTTGAGCCCAGCAGAGTATCTCGTTTCCCTAAGTTGTCGTAGAGAAACAAACCGATGCGTATTAACCAAGCTGGGCGTAAATGAGGTCTATGTGGCATTTGGAAACGCAT
>JBLIAQ010000188.1:0-3500 GCA_047634535.1 Cycloclasticus sp. | reverse complement strand
AGCCTGATAGAAAGCGTTGTAAAAAAACGTGAGCCAGGCAAGCACCCTGCAACAAGGAGCTTTCAGGCCATCCGCATTAAAATTAATAGAGAGTTAGAAGATCTTGAGCTGGTGCTAGAGCAGTCAGCCGCTATTCTCAAAAAGGGTGGTCGCTTAGTAGTGATTAGTTTTCATTCGTTAGAAGACAGAATCGTTAAGCGCTTTATGCGTGAACAGTCTCGCGGCGTTGTGGTTCCGCGTCACTTGCCAATGCCGCTGGAAGTGGAAGCGTTAAGTTATAAATGCGTTGGTAAGGCAATAAAAGCGTCAGTGGATGAAGTGGCGAGCAATGTGCGCAGTCGAAGTGCGGTGCTGCGTATCGCGGAGAAATTGTGATGCTGGAATATAGTTTAGCCAGGGCAATACTTTTACTGGCGACGTTAACATTGCTGTCGGCTTTAACCGTTGTTTACGTGAAATATGACTTGCGTTTAAATTTCAATCGTCTTCAGCAAGAGTTTCGTGAGCAAGATAGATTGGATGTTGAGTGGAGCCGTTTACAGTTAGAGCAAAACACCTGGTCGTCGAGTAATCGAATAGAAAAATTAGCACGCACAAAATTAAATCTACAAGCGCCGATTCCGGAACAAATAGTTTACGTCATCGTTAAATGAAAACATCTAATCAACACACAAAGGATAAAGCAAGTAAGGTTGTTGTGCCTGAATTGGCTGGTCGCCGACGCTTTATTCTGTCCTGCTTTATGTTGGTTATGTGTGCATTAATCTGGCGCGCCATTGATTTGCAAGTATTAAATAATGGATACCTGCAAAAAAGAGGAAAAGCGGTCTATCTTCGGGATATTAAGTTACCCGCTTATAGAGGAAAAATTACAGATAAGGATGGGCACGCATTAGCTATAAGCGCGCCGGTCAGTTCTGTTTGGATTAATCCCCAGGAGCTTGATTTAGGTGAAAGAACAGCTGAACTTGCTAAATATTTAGAGTTAAACCTCGGTGGTCTTGAGAAGAAATTAAAAGCAGTCGCGGAAAAGCGCTTTGTCTATTTGCGCAGGCATATGGACCCTCAGGTAGCGCAAATGATTGCCGATATGCAGCTGCCAGGCGTTTATCTGCAAAAAGAGTATAGGCGCTACTACCCTGACGGTGAGGTCGCCGCACATTTGGTTGGTTTTACCGATATTGATGACGAGGGGCAGGAAGGTCTTGAGTTGTCATTTAATGATCATCTAAAAGGCATTGCCGGAGTCGAGCGCGTACTGCGAGATGGAAAAAGGCAGATGGTTAAGCATATCGATAAGATCCGTTCGCCTATTCCCGGAAAAGACCTCGAATTATCGATTGATAGACGATTGCAGTATTTGGCATATCGCGAACTGAAAGCCGCGGTAGCGCAACAAAAAGCTAAGTCTGGCTCATTGGTTCTGCTGAACCCTGAAACAGGCGAAGTATTGGCAGTGGTGAATCAGCCGGCGTTTAACCCCAACGACCGCTCAGAACTGATCGCAAGTCACGTGCGTAATCGAGCGTTTGTTGACGTCTTTGAGCCCGGATCGACGATGAAGCCGTTTACAGTAGCGGCAGGTATGGAGTCAGGGTTATTCAACGCAACAACAATGATTGATACGAACCCCGGGTATATGAAGGTAGGCCGTAGCCAGGTACGTGATCACCGTAATTATGGTGAAATTGATCTGGCGACCTTATTGCTTAAATCGAGCAATGTAGCGGCGAGTAAAATTGCCCTGAGCATCCCGCCAATGGGCCTCTGGAAGTTATTAGATAAGCTGGGTTTTGGGCATTCAACAGATAATGGTTTCCCCGGTGAGGCGAGAGGAAAATTAGTGGGTTATGAGCAGTGGCGGCCGATAGAGCGCGCGACTTTATCATTTGGCTATGGCCTGTCATCGTCTACTTTACAGCTAGCCCACGCGTACAGTGCTATCGCAAACGATGGTCTGGTGCAGCCGGTTACTCTGGTGAAAAATAAACATCAGGCTGTGGGTGAGCAGGTGATGGGCGCAAAGATCGCTGAGCAGGTCAGGGCCATGTTAAAGGGCGTAGTAAGTCAGGCCGGAACGGCACCCAGAGCGCAGGTTCACGGTTATTCGGTTGCGGGTAAAACGGGTACGGTAAAAAAAGCCATTGCAGGCGGTTATTCGGAAGATAATTATCTGGGTATTTTCGCTGGAATGGCACCCGCTGGAGACCCTAAGCTGGTTATGGTGGTTGTGATTGATGAGCCCAAGGCTGGAGATTATTACGGTGGTCTAGTGGCTGCGCCTGTTTTTTCAAGGGTGATGAGTGGGGCACTGCGATTGATGAATATCACGCCTGATGATCTTGATACGCCTTCGGTGTTAGCGGCGCTTGAAAGAGGTATCCAATGATGCCTGCTGAGAAAAATTTACACTTAGTGTCTTTGAGGTACTTACTGCAAGGCAAGCAGAACATTAAGAACGATGTGTTAGTCGGTGCGCCGAGTGTTGATGCTAGAAATGTCGATTTAAATGGCGTTTTTCTGGCGATATCAGGGTCGGATTCTCACGGTTTAATGTACGCAAATCAGGCGATTGCCCGAGGCGCTAAGGCGATTGTTTACGACCCTTCTTCGGGTGGAGAATTTTTAGCAGAAAAAATTAAAAAACAGCACGATATCTGCCTGATTGAGGTGTGTGACTTAAACGCTAATGCGAGCGAAATAGCGGCGCGTTTTTATAACAACCCATCGTCTTCTTTATCAGTTATCGGCATTACCGGTACCAATGGAAAAACCTCGATCAGTCATTTCATTGCTCAGGCGCTGAGTGCTACAAAAAATTCTTGTGGTGTTATAGGCACGCTAGGCTGGGGATCGGTTGCTAAACTACACCCGAGCATGAATACCACGCCTGACGCGGTGAGTGTGCAATCTCAACTGGCAACACTGATGAATGAAGGATTTGGCGCGGTGGCGATGGAAGTTTCGTCGCATGGGTTAGAGCAAAATAGAGTTAAAGCGGTGGCTTTTAAAGGGGCTGTATTTACAAACTTAACTCACGATCATCTAGATTACCACCAAACTATGGAAGCCTACGGACAGGCTAAAATAACGCTATTTAAAAACGCCTCATTAGATTTTGTCGTTTTGAACACAGATGATGATTTTAGCCAGACAATCATTGATGTGCTGGCGCCAACAATTAAGTTATTTTCATTTTCCCGTTCTGCAAAGCAAAATCTAGTACGTAGTGCGCGCGAGCTGATTATCTCAAATGAAAAGTTAACCCCCGCGGGTTTGTCGTTTGATGTAACTTTTGAAGCTAAAACCGTGACTGTTCGGTCCGCTTTATTCGGCGCGTTCAATGTGGATAATATCGTCGCCACTATGGCAGTGCTTATTGCAATGGGGGCGACACTTGAAGAGTCCGCTGCGAGGGCGCAACAATTGAAAAGTGTCGCTGGGCGGATGCAAACGATAGCAAAGGACCCAACTGCCCCGACCGTCATCATCGACTATGC
>JBLIAQ010000187.1:0-3633 GCA_047634535.1 Cycloclasticus sp. | reverse complement strand
GCCCTGCTTCTACACTGCTATTACCACCATGGTGGCATTCGGCTCGCTGCTGGTTAGTGGTATCCGGCCGGTCATTGATTTTGGTTGGATGATGGCGGTTGGCATCACCATTTCTTTTCTTGTTACGTTTACCCTTTTTCCGGCCTTGCTGGTCTTATTACAGCCGAAACAGCCGAAACAGCGCCGAGACATTACTGGTGCTATCACCCAGTTTTTTGCCCGACAAATTGAACGCCATGGCGGCGGTCTTCTAGCCACTTTTTTTATTGTCATCGCCTTAAGCCTCGTTGGCATATCGTCGCTTAGCGTCGAAAACCGTTTTATTGATTACTTCAAGGAATCTACTGAAATTTATCAAGGTATGCAGTTGATTGATCGCAAGCTGGGTGGGACCACACCACTCGAAGTCATTATCGATTCGCCAACGGAGAAGCCGCTCGAGCAGCAGGAAAAGGTTTTGCTCGACGACGAAGACCTTGAGGCTCTCGAATTTGAGGATGCGGGTATTACTGGCCGTAGCTACTGGTTCAATAGTTTTATGGCCGAAAGGGTCGCTGCTATTCATGACTACCTTGATAGCCTGCCTGAAACTGGCAAGGTACTCTCAATCAGCAGTTCACTAAGGATGCTTGAACGCTTAAACGAACAGGCCGTAGTGGATGATTTTTTCCTGTCGGTTCTATACAAGAAGTTGCCTGATGAAATTAAAGCGGCCCTTTTTACCCCTTACCTGTCCGAAGATGGCGACCAAATACGGTTTACTATTCGGGTATTCGAATCCGATGCGACGCTGAAACGTGAGGCGCTTTTACAGAAAATACGCACACACCTTACAACAGAGCTGAACCTTCAGGATGAACAAGTTCACCTCACTGGGATGGTGGTGTTATACAACAATATGTTACAGAGCCTTTTTCGTTCACAGATACTCACCATTGGGGTGGTATTTATCGCGATTTTACTGATGTTTATTATCTTGTTTAGAAACCTGAAAATGGCGGCGATTGCACTGATTCCAAACTTGACTGCAGCCGCGCTGGTGCTGGGCCTGATGGGCTGGTTGCGGATTCCGCTGGATATTATGACGATTACCATTGCAGCCATCAGCATAGGCATTGCGGTAGATGACACGATTCACTACGTGCACAGGGTGACGTTGGAATATCAAAAAGACAACGACTATTGGGGTGCCGTCAGGCGTTCACACCGAAGTATTGGTCGGGCGATGTATTACACCACCATCACTATTACACTGGGGTTTTCTATTTTGACTCTGTCTAACTTTATACCGACGATCTATTTTGGCTTATTGACCGGTTTTTCGATGGTAGTTGCGCTGCTGGCCGACCTGATATTGCTGCCGTTACTTATCGTCAGGTTCAAGCCACTTTAAGTTAGCTTAAGAGCTAATAACTTAAGAACTCATAGCTTGGGGTTTAGGGCTGTTTTATTGACTTCCCGCCATCGCAAAACCACTGGTAATAATACCTTCCTGGAAGTGTTTTTCTCTATCTATGTTAAACCCTTCCGGGTTAATAATGTTTTGAATACGCAGTGGTCTTCCTTTGGAGTCTACAAATACTTTGTCGAGATTAACGATCATTTCTTTAATCGGGTTCATGTATTTATCCATAATCGTCATTACCCGAGGACGTAACCTTGATTGCTCATTGACCTCTAGAACCAGAGCAATTCGATTATCGCTTAACTGTACGTAACAACCGGGCGGGAATACTCCAAGACTCTCTATAAATTTGGTGACTAACAAACGATCAAATTGGTCACCCGCCTGTTTGTATAATACCTGCGTTGCATCCAGATGCGTCATGCCTTTTTTGTAAGGTCGATCACTGGTTAAAGCATCGTAGGTATCAACAATTGAAACAATATTAGAGTAATAAGAAACATCCGAGTCTTTAAGCCCGTTCGGGTAACCCTGCCCTCTAATCCGCTCGTGGTGAGTCAGCGCCGTTTCAATCGCACCGTGAAACATATTATCGCTAGATTTTAATAGTTCTGCTCCCAGCGTTGTGTGAGTCTTCATAATCTCCAACTCAGCGGCGTCCAATTCACCTGGTTTATTAAGGATTTTTGTTGGAATGAGCATTTTGCCCATATCGTGCATCATGCCGCATAAACCCAAATTTCTAAGTTCCTGATTGGCTAAGCCGATGTGACGTCCGAGTACGATAGATAACATGCATACATTTAAACTGTGTTGCGCGGTGTACTCATCCTTCTTTTTTAATTGCGTTAACCATAAGTGCGCATCGGGCGAGTGTAAAATACTGTTAACCGATGAAGCCACCGCATCTTTTGCCAGGCGGGTATCAATTCCACCACCGTTTTTTACTTTTTGCATGATGTCAGAAACTAGCCGGCCTGTTGCACGGTAATTACTCGTGGCACGTTGAATTTCTTTCTCAAAAGAGCCCAGTTTTTTTGGCGCCGTACCGACAATAAATGCGCTACCTAGATCTGAGTTCTTTGCCCCAACGCTCAACTTACTTTGCCGAGTGCGGTCAACGTATACGTGATGACAAAGACCTCTAACCGTTTGCAGATCACGCTGGGTTCTAATATTGAAGCCCTGCAGTTTGAAAGGAGAGTCAAGCCATGGGCGATCTAATTTAGCAACGTACATGCCGAGCTGCAGATCTTCTGCGCGAACATAAGTTAATTCAGATTCTGCAATGAATTTACTCTTTTGTTTGCTAGAGGTCTTTTTACCAAAAAATTTTAAGATCCATTCAATCATGACGTCTCTGCCGTTGTATAAGAAATTTAACGGGCGAATGCGTTAAATCTGAACAGAGTATAGGTGTGTTTTCAATGCATTAAGTCGAGCCTCTAAGGATCCATCAAAAATCTTCGATGCAGATCACAGTTAATTAATTGTTGCGCTGATTAATGACAACTCGATCACATATGCGATCCATGTGCTTATCACGGACTGACTTTTTTACCATGATTTATAAGGTAAAAATTTGCCATTTAACGTTAACACCACACAATTTGGTGAGCGGTTTGCTAACTTAAATTCAAACACCGCCAAAACAATGGAATCAAACTAAGTTAAGTTCACCGAATAAGTATATTTGAACAAAAATTTTCATCGTTTACGCTTATGAAAAAACCAGCCTTAAATTTGTGAACAGAGCGTCATCGCGCTAAACAATTTCGATTCTTAAAAAAAGTGTTGAAAAAAATTAATAACGAATGCATTATTCGCAAAAATTAGTTATTTAGGCATTTTAATGTCGGTATTAACGACATAATTTTGGAGAGATACGCATATGAAAAACGGAAAACGCTCTTCTATTAGTTATTTTGAACTGCGCACAACAAAGGGTAACGGCATTGTTATTCATGACAAACGGATAAAAACCAGGCAAGGCGGCAGAATTTGCCTGTACAACACAGAGCGGGATGCCATTATTCAATATGACGAAGCCATTGTGAGTACAAAATTATTTCCAATCAATGGGGAACAGGCTGAACTATTAGCGAGTCAATTTCAAGGTGCCTTTAAAGTGGCGCGTAAGCAATATATGAGCGAATACGGGAAACCACGACATTTACTAAACGACAAGAAGCAATCTTCCAAAATTGACGCTCTACTGCTTATTGAGG
>JBLIAQ010000186.1:0-3633 GCA_047634535.1 Cycloclasticus sp. | reverse complement strand
CCTTATTTAAAAATGTTTTTTGCGCAAAAGGCTGGTAAGCCTCATCAATGACAACAATTCCATTCGTCGCTTCGATAATACTAAACACGTCTTCGTCATTAAATAAATTGGCGGTAGGATTATTGGGGTAGGCTAAAAAGATGACCGCCGGATTAAATTGTTTAATGGCCGTCAGCATTTCTGACATATTTAAACTAAAGTCGTCGTTAAGAGGCACGCCGACGAAAGATAATCCTAGTGAGCGCGCTATATGCTGATACATCACAAAGCTCGGTGCCGGTGCCATTACACAGGCGTCGTTATTCATCGCCATCAAAACCATCTGTATCAACTCATCTGAACCATTGCCTAAAACAAGTCCCAAATCAGCATCGATATTAAAGCATTCGCGCAAAGCTGCCACGAGCTTGGTTGCCGTAGGATCCGGGTATCGATTCGGTTCGGCTTCGGATATCAGGTCAAGCCATTCGTCCTTCATCTGTTGTGGCCAGGAAAATGGGTTTTCCATAGCGTCTAATTTAACTAAGCCCGTCGCCTCAGGCACGTGGTAAGCCTGCATTTTTTTAATTTCGGGACGAATTAAATCCTGTAAATTTTTTGTTTTTTGTTGCACGTTATTTATTGCTTTAATTTGCGAAATTCAGCGGATCTTGCATGGGCAGTTAATGACTCCCCACGAGCCAGTATAGAAGCCGTGTCGGATAATACCGACGCGCCTTGCTGGCTGCAGTTTATCAGGCTGGTTCTTTTTTGAAAGTCATACACGCCCAATGGCGAAGAGAATCTCGCCGTGCCAGACGTAGGTAATACGTGATTCGGCCCGGCGCAATAATCCCCTAACGCCTCTGGAGTATAACGGCCCATAAAGATAGCGCCAGCGTGATGTATTTTATCGACCCAACGCGATGGTTCGTTTACTGAAAGCTCCAAATGCTCGGGCGCAATTCTATTGGCGATATCAACGGCTTGCTGAAACGTTTCCGCATAAATCAAAGCGCCTCGACTTTCCAAAGAGGCCTTGATGACTTTAGAACGCTCCATGCTGGGCAATAAGGCCTGAATACTGCTTTTAACTTTTTCGATATAATCGGCATCCAGAGAAATAAGTATCGACTGGGCATTTTCGTCGTGCTCAGCCTGTGCAAATAAATCCATCGCTATCCAGTCGGGGTTTGTTTGCCCGTCACAAATAATCAAAATTTCGGAGGGACCCGCTATCATATCGATACCGACCTGCCCAAAGACCAGTTTTTTTGCCGTTGCCACGTAAATATTTCCGGGACCCACTATTTTATCTACCGCGGGCACTGTTTCGGTCCCATAGGCTAGCGCGGCGACCGCTTGCGCACCACCTATTCTAATCACTTTGTCGACGCCCGCCAACCAGGCTGCCGCTAGCACCAAACTATTGAGTTCACCATTTGGCGTGGGTGTGACCATAATAATTTCAGACACGCCCGCTACCTTTGCCGGAATAGCATTCATTAACACCGACGAGGGATAGGCAGCTTTACCGCCGGGCACATAAACACCGACGCGCTCTAGCGGCGTGATTTTTTGTCCTAGCGTATTACCCAGCTCATCGTTAAAACTCCACGACTGTAGTTTTTGCTGTTCTGCATAAGCACGAATTCTGTCCGCAGCGCAGCTCAAAGCAGCTGTTTGATCGGCGGGCAATTCATTCCAGGCGCTTTCTAATTGTTCACGCGGAACAACTAAGCTATCAGCCGCAGCCGGCCAATGATCAAAATCGTTGGTATAGGAGCACAAGGCTGAATCACCTTTCTTTCGGACTGTTCTGATGATCGTTGAAACGACCTGTAACACCGATGCGTCATCGCTTTCATCAAAAGCCAACACATTATCTAACGCTTCTTTAAAGTCAGCGCTAGAGGCATTTAAAGTTTTCATCTTCACGCCTTAACGCCTGTTGTTGACGGCTACTTCTAATCGCTTGATCAGCGTTTTTATTTTTTCGTGTTTCATTTTCATTGAGGCTTTATTCACCACCAGCCTTGAGCTGATATTCATGATCAAGTCTAGCGGCTCCATACCATTGGCTTTTAAGGTATTTCCCGTGTCGACCAAATCAACGATACAGTCTGCCAGGCCAACAATAGGTGCTAATTCCATTGAACCGTATAGTTTAATGATTTCTACTTGCCTGCCTTGTTTAGCGAAGTACTGCTGGGTTAATGAAACGTACTTTGAGGCGACACGAATTTTACCCGTTGGCAGGCCTTTTCCACTGACGATCGCCGTCATTAGACGACATTTCGCTATATTGAGATCGAGCGGCTCGTACAAGTTATCACTATTATGCTCTACCAGTACGTCTTTGCCAGCGATGCCGATGTCGGCCGCGCCGTACTCGACAAATGTCGGCACGTCTGTCGCCCTGATAATCACTAAATTTACGTCACCGCAAACACTGGGGACAATCAGTTTCCGTGTTTTAGCCAAATCTTCAGACGGCACAATGCCCACCTCGGCCAGCAATGGTAGCGTCTCTGCTAGTATTCTTCCTTTTGAAATTGCGATGGTTAGCATATTGATTTAACTCGGCACTCGACGGATGTTCCCACCCAGTAACGCCAGCTTCTCCTCAATACACTCATAACCACGATCGATGTGATAAATGCGCTCTATAATCGTTTCACCTTTCGACACCAGACCAGCGATGACCAAACTCGCCGACGCCCTTAAATCGGTCGCCATAACGGTAGCTCCCGCCAGTGATTCCTTACCCACACAAATAGCCGTATTGCCTTCGAGCTTAATATTGGCCCCTAATCGCTGCAGCTCGTGCACGTGCATAAAACGATTTTCAAAAATAGTTTCGGTCACCACAGACGTACCTTCGGCCAACGCATTGAGCACTAGAAACTGAGCCTGCATATCGGTCGGGAAAGCTGGGTATGGCGCGGTTCTGAATGACACCGCTTTAGCACGTCTGCCGTGCATGTCGAGTTCGATCCAGTCCTTTCCAGACATTACCTCTGCACCCGCCTCTTCCAGCTTTGACAGCACCATATCCAGGGTATTTGGATCAACGTCTTTAATTTTGATTTTACCACCCGTCACTGCGGCGGCAACCAGATAGGTGCCTGCCTCAATTCTGTCGGGCATAATGTCATACGTTAAGTCCTTCGTCGTTAAACCTTCAACGCCTTCGATCACCAGGGTATCGGTACCTATGCCAGATATTTTTGCGCCCAGTTTATTTAAAAAGTTGGCCAAATCACTGACTTCTGGCTCGCACGCGGCATTTTCAATAGTCGTCGTCCCTTCGGCCAATGTCGCTGCCATCATCAGGTTTTCTGTACCCGTAACGGTTACCATATCAAGCACCAGCCTGGTACCTTTTAATCGCTCGCAAGACGCATGAATATAGCCATTTTCAACGCGAATAGTCGCGCCCATTGCTTCAAGGCCTTTCAGGTGAATATCAACGGGACGAGAACCAATGGCACAGCCACCCGGTAGAGAAACTTCCGCCTTACCAAAACGCGCCAATAATGGGCCTAACACAATAATCGATGCGCGCATGGTTTTCACCAGCTCGTAAGGTGCTTTAAAATTCGTAATCGTAGAAGTATCTACCTCTACTCTCATTTTCTCATCCACCGACAA
>JBLIAQ010000185.1:0-3637 GCA_047634535.1 Cycloclasticus sp. | reverse complement strand
TAAAGCTGAGCCAAACAGTTTTATCGTTTGTGCGAAACTTATGCAAAGCTAAAGCTGAGCCAAACAGTTTTATCGTTTGATCGAAACTTATGCAACGCTAATCAAGCGTGGTCTATTTTTAAACAAAACTCACGCTTCTCGAAAACCGAGCCGAACAAACCTTTCGTTCGAGTAGTAAAACTACCGTTGCAAGTTAACGCCTTACTATAAGCCAGTCACTTCTTCTGCTTGAAGTCCTTTGTCACCTTTCGTAATAGTAAATTCAACGGCCTGGTTTTCTTTTAAGGTACGAAAACCATCGCCTTGTATCGCTCTAAAATGAACAAAAACGTCTTCCCCACCTGCATCTGGCTGAATAAAACCGAAACCTTTTGAATTATTAAACCATTTAACAATACCTTTAACTCGTTCTGACATCTTTTTTCCTCTCCTAAATAAACATTTAAATCAGCAGGTTATCTTTATTTGTTAATGCATTTTATAATTACGGTTAGCATCATTTAACTCTACTGAGTTCTGAGTATACTAAAAACAATTAGAATATCCTAAATTGTTTTTTTATAAGGTTCTGATTACATTAAGCAATCTAATTATAAAGAAGCTTTTTTTGCAGCTTGCCAAAAAGCCTCCAGGGTTTCCAGACTACTGTCTTCAATTTTAGTCCCTGACTTTACTGCCTGTTGTTCAACATACGCAAAGCGATCTGAAAAACGTTTATTAGCTTTACGCAGTGACCATTCAGGGTTTATATCGAGATGTCGCGCTAAATTAATGCAACTAAACATGACGTCACCTAATTCTTCTTCTAAACGCTCGCGGTTATCAAGAATGCCAATTTCATCTTTGAGTTCACGCACTTCCTCGTCCAGTTTTTCAAGTACCGGCGCCAAACTGTCCCAGTCAAATCCAACTGCTGATGCCTTTTTTTGCAACTTATATGCTTGATTCATCGCCGGTTGGTTGGTATCAACGTCATCTAGGACACCAGCACTTTGACGCAGAGCTTTTTCATCACGCTTATGGGCTTCCCATTGTTTCGCCAGGTTTTTCGTATCAACCGGCTTGTTATCAAATACATGCGGGTGTCTGCGCCTTAGTTTTTCACAAATGGACACCAGCACATCGTCGAAAGAGAAGCTGTGTTGCTCTTCTGCCAGTCTCGAATGAAAAACCACCTGAAATAACAGGTCACCTAGTTCATCGCGTAATGCAGGCATATCAGACTGTTGAATCGCCTCGGCTACCTCATAAGCTTCTTCAATAGTATAAGGCGCGATGGTTTCAAAGTTTTGTTGTAAATCCCATGGACAGCCCTTATCAGGATCACGAAGCTGCGACATGATGTGCAGTAAATCATCTATTTTATTCTGTGTTTCGATATTCTTATCAGACATTGTGCTGGTAAATTAGGTTATTGTTAACATTCGAAAGATTCATTTTATTTTATGTTAAATATCATCTGGCTCAGCTTTTTTTTCATCGCCTTCATAACGGGGCTCTATCGTTTATTTATTCTTGGTGATAGTGCCATTTTTAATGAAATGACGCTGGCTACCTTCACCTTATCAAAAACAGCATTTGAAATTTCACTCGGTTTAACGGGAGTCTTATGTTTTTGGATGGGGATTATGAAGATCGGTGAAAAAAGTGGATTTATAGCTTTGCTGACCCGATTTCTAAACCCACTTTTTAAACGTTTAATGCCTGAAGTACCTGACAACCACCCGGCTTTTGGCGCCATGGTGATGAATCTTTCAGCCAATATGTTGGGACTAGATAACGCCGCCACCCCTCTTGGTATTAGAACCATGCAGCATTTACACGCGTTGAACCCACTAAAAGATACCGCCAGTAACGCACAAATTTTATTTTTAGTTATTAATACGTCTGCCGTCACTCTGTTTCCACTAACGATTTTTACTTATCGGGCTCAAATGGGTGCCGCTGACCCTACTGACGTCTTTATTCCCATTTTAATTGCCACTTATGCATCGACAATGGCTGGGCTCATTGCGGTGGCAAGCGTTCAACGGATCAAGTTGTATGACCCCGTTATTTTGAGTTATTTAGCTGGTTTCAGCGTTATCATCCTGTCAATCTTATTGTATTTTTCACAACTCGATCAGGTCTCGATGCAGCGACAGTCCTCATTAGCCAGTAACTTTATTATTTTTGCTTTAATTATATTATTTATGGCTGGCGCCCTAAAACGAGGCATCAATGTCTATGAATCATTTATCGAAGGCGCTAAAGATGGCTTTCAAACTGCCATTATGATTATTCCCTATTTAGTCGCCATGCTCGTCGCCATCGGTGTTTTTAGAGCCAGTGGCGCACTAGAGATTTTTCTTGAACTCATGCGATCAACACTGACGAACCTGTCTATTGACAATAGATTTGTCGATGCCCTTCCTACCGCCTTTATGAAACCGCTCAGTGGTAGCGGCGCTCGAGCGATGATGGTTGAGACCATGCAAATACACGGGGCGGATTCTTTCGCGGGTAGATTGGCCTCTATCGTACAGGGTAGTACAGAAACTACTTTTTACGTATTAGCTGTTTACTTTGGTTCGGTCGGCATCAAAAAAGCACGCCATGCTGTGGCCTGCGGGTTATTTGCAGACTTCATTGGCATCGTTGCCGCCATTCTTATCGGTTACCTGTTTTTCGCTTAATACAAACTTACCGTTTACGCGACTAGCTTTGTTAGAATACGCGACAAATTTATAATTAAATTGCACTCACTATGGCCAAGCACAGGCAATCAGTCTTTTCTAAACTGTACTTAAATTTAGGTAAACTACCCTTCCCTTTTCTCTATGCCATCTCCCACCTTATATATTTGGCTGGTTATTATCTCGTTGAAAGAAAACGCAACGTTATCTTAAGTAATATACAAAACTCTTTCCCGGAGATGCCGCTTAAAGAAGCCCAGCAATTAGCAAAATTAAATTTCAAAAATCTGGCTTATACGATGTCAGAATCAATTAAAACGCTATACCTCAGCGATGAACAAATTCGCCAGCGCGTAAGTCTAAAAAATCCCGAGCTTATTAAGAAATTTGCTGATAACAATCAATCCGTTATCATGCTGGCCGCTCATCATTGTAACTGGGAATGGTTATTAGCCGGCTGTAGTTTACAACTGCCCATACCTATTGATGTTGTCTACAAGCCGTTACACAATATCGTTGTCGATGCACATATGAAAAAATCGCGTTCACGATTTAATGCACGCCCGATTGCGAATAAAAACGCCCTGATCGACATAATGCAGCGTCGTAAAGATATACGAGGTTTTGCGATGGTCGCGGATCAGTCGCCGATTAGGAAAGAAGAGAAGTATTGGACTACTTTTTTAAATCAGGACAGTTCCTTTGCCGTTGGCGCACAAAAAATTGCTCAACTCACAAAATACCCCGTTATTTTTGTCGGTATGAGACGGATAAGTCTGGGGCACTACGAAGTGTATTTTGAAGAACTCGGCGAGGCACCGTACAAAAAAGAAGGCTATGAAATAACCGAAAAATATGCCCGTGCGCTAGAAAAAATGATTTTTGAGCACCCTGAAGACTGGATGTGGTCAAACCGCAAATGGAAGCGCAAGCGCGGCGTTTACGAAAAAACACATTAACTA
>JBLIAQ010000184.1:0-3656 GCA_047634535.1 Cycloclasticus sp. | reverse complement strand
CTTTTCGGATTGGGTTTTTTCTGGATCTTCTTCAATAAAGAACGTTTAAGCTGGCACGATATCGCCTCAAAAAGCCGCCTAGTCTGGAAACAATCTAAATGAGCTAGTCCATCCGGCGAATTTTAAAAATAGACAGCCCGAGCACCAAAAGAAACGGCAATGATGCTGCAACAACGGGGTTTAGGCCATAAACGACACCCACGTTACCAAATAACCTGTCCAGCAAATTAAATCCTATACCGATTAACGCGCCTATAAGAATACGCGTGCCCGTACTGCCAGCGCGCTGGACGCCAAGCACCATCGGTATGGCTATCAATAGCATTACTAAAATTACGAATGGGCGTACTAGCTTACTGGTTATAGCCACTATAAAACGCGCGGCATCCTGTTCATTTTTTTGCAAAAACTGAATGTAGTTCGCTAAACCCAATATTGATAAGCGCTCTGGTTTCACGACAATAATATCCAATAAACCCGGATCCAATAATGAATCCAGTAGTGCGGATTCCGAACTAGATACCTCGACGCGATTGGCCGAAATAGTCGTTTGTTGCATCCCTTTTAGCTGCCACTTATTGTTCACAAAGCTCGCGCTCGTCGCATGTGTCGCGTACTTCAACTCATTGTTCTTCGACATTTCATAAATACTGACGTTTTTCAGTTCTGAAGAATTTAAAATTTCTCGTATATTTAAATACGTATCGCCATCGCGTGTCCAAAAACCATACTTTGTCCTAAGTGCTACTTGCTCATTTTTTGCCGAAAACTTTAGCATTTGCGCCGCCTGTTCCGTACTCGGCGCAATAAATTCACTCACAAATAAAGAGACGAACATCAGTAAAACGCCTACACGAAGGGTTGCTGCAATAATCTGCCAGCGGCTGATACCTGCCGCTCTCATTGCGGTCAATTCATAATTATTTGCCATCCCGCCTAAGGTGATCAACGCGCCCAGTAACGCTGCAGACGGGATTAGTTCATAGAGGTTTCGCGGCGTCGTTAACGCGAGGTATTTAAAAATCTCAAGTAATCCATATTGCCCCGTACCCATATCATCCATCTCATCGGCGAAGGTGATAATCAACACCAGAGACAATAAAAACATCAACGCAACTGCCGTGCTTTTTAGCATTTCTACAGCGATATATTTATTGATAACTTTCATTTTTTCGAGAACCACTTATTTCTAAGGTAATTAAAGCCGAGCATTTTCATCGCCATCACTGCAGCCAGCCCTATCATTACGAGATGAACCCACCAGACCCCAAGCCAGGCAGGCACTTCAGCTTTCAAAATCCACGAATAGGAAAGATTCGTAAAGTTCTCAAAAACGATGTAAATCAGTAACGCCGTTAACAAATTGCCATACATGCCTGCCCGCGGTGATACACGACTGATGGGGACCGCCAATAAAGCAAGGGTAATAATGGCCAACGGGAGTGACCACCGGCGTTGTAGCTCACTCATTGCCCTTGGAGAATCCATCTGCATTAACTCAGTGGTAGCCAGCTCTTTTACGCCAAAAACAGTTTTAATGTCGGATTTTTCGGCCACCACCACACCGTATTCCTTAAACTTTGTCACCTTATAATCGGCTTGACCTGGAACACCTTCATAGCGATTACCGTCTTTTAGAATAAGAAAACGATCACCCGTTTCCGGGTCTATCTTTATTTCACCACTTTTAGACGAGGTAATACCTAATTTTCCGTGTTGACGATTTTGGATAAATACGTTCCGCATCTTCTCGTCATCGGTTATTTTTTCGACATAAAAAACCAGATCTCCGCGGCCATATTCATTAAACCGGCCATCGGTAATACCTCGAATATCAAGTTTGGATTGGTCTTTCGTTTTAACCCGCTCAATCTCTTGCATCAACGACGGCGTGACCACTAGCGACAGATACAGCGTTAGCAAAAATAATGGAAATACAAAAATAAAAATTGAACGATAAATCTGATTCAGCCCAACGCCTGCGGAAAATAATGCTGTCATTTCCTGGTCACGGTACATTCTGCCCAGCACCATCATAATTGACAATAACAGGGCCGCCGGAATGATTTTAATGACTAACAGCAGCATGTTAAACGTAATGAGCGACAACACGGCGTCGGTCGATAATTCGCCAGCTGTCACTTGAGACAATAATCGGACCAGTCGCTGGCTTAATAGAATGATAGACAGCACCGTCATCACACCAAACATCATTTTGCTCAGCTGGATAATGAATAACCGGTCGATAATTTTTAATTTAAACACAGACATCAAAGGTTAAATTCGCTTATAGTTAGAGGCTCAATATGGGGTCAACAATTGTTGTATCCTAACGGAAAAAGTAAACAAAAACATTAATCAATGAGGCTACTGCATGCAATTCGTTTCTAAATCTGGGGCCATCGCCACCATCAGCTCTCCTTGTCTTATCCTGCCAGTCTATAGCAAAGGTAAACAAGCCGAGCTAACCGAGGCGTTTGACCAGGCTCACCATAAACAAATTGCTCGTGTTTTAAAACAGGGTGATGCATCTGGAAAAGCGGGTAATACCCTGTTATTGCAGATGCCGGCGGACAGCAAGGTAAAACGCGTTCTGTTGGTTGGCCTGGGGGAGTATGGCAAAACAACAGCTGAAGATTTCAATAATGCCGTCAGCGCGAGCTTCAACGTCCTTAAAAACTTACCCATTAAGTCCGTTTGTTGCGCTTTATTAAGCGCCGATGTAACGGCTAAAGACGGCAGCTGGAAAGTTCGTCAACTGGTTTTAAAGGCGAGAGAAGCGCTATATCAATACACCGAAACCTTAACCACTTCGGCACCAGAGACGAGCCAACTTGAGACCTGTCAACTATTTGCTTGTAATGATATGAGTGTCGCCGCTATTGATAAAGCTGCAAAGACGGCGTCCAGTATTGCTAACGGCATAGACAGTGCAAAAAAACTGTCCAATTTACCCGGTAATATATGCACACCCAGTTATTTAGCCGACACCGCGAAAGCGCTCGGCAAACTGCACAAATCTCTAAAAGTAACCGTACTGGATGAGGCGCAAATGGAAAAACTGGGTATGGGCTCATTACTGTCTGTATCTCGCGGTTCGCGCCAACCCGCCAAGCTCATCAGCATGGAACATAAAGGCGGGCCAGCCAAACAAAAACCAATCGTGCTAGTTGGTAAAGGTCTAACCTTTGACGCCGGCGGCATTTCTATCAAATCTTCTTCTGGAATGGACGAGATGAAATACGATATGTGCGGTGGTGCGAGTGTTTTCGGCGTAATACAAATGTGTGCAGAGCTAAACTTGCCGATCAACGTAGTAGGCGTTGTTCCTTCGTCAGAAAACTTGCCAGATGGCGATGCTAACAAACCCGGCGATATTGTTACCAGTATGGCTGGACTAACCATCGAAATTTTAAACACCGATGCAGAGGGCCGCCTGATCCTGTGTGACGCGCTAACATATAGCGCTAAATTCAAACCCGAGCTAGTGATTGATATTGCTACACTAACTGGTGCATGCGTTACGGCTTTGGGAAATCACGCGACGGGGCTGCTCGGCAATGACGATGAATTAGCTAATGAGCTTCTCGAGGCCGGCAAAAAATCTGGTGATAAAGCCTGGCAACTACCACTATGGGACGAATATAAGCCTCAGC
>JBLIAQ010000183.1:0-3715 GCA_047634535.1 Cycloclasticus sp. | reverse complement strand
CCACCAACGTTGGGCCGATTTGCTCACATAACCAGCGATCCCTGTCGCTCAGCTCTCGGCCTTCACCCGTACCGCCGGCCGCTAAATTTCCACGCGTCTCGCCTTCAGCAGGCACCCGCGCCAGAGCATACGGCACTGGCTTCCCATTGATAATTAAAATACGCTTGTCGCCTTGTTTAATTTCTGGCAAAAAGCGCTGCACCATGGCGTGCGTTTTACCGTGATCGGTCATCGTTTCTAACACCACGCCCAGGTTATGATCGGCTTTTTTAAGCCTGAAAATAGACGCGCCGCCCATACCATCGAGTGGCTTGATGATAATGTCTTCATGCTTTGTTAAAAACTGGCGAATTCGATCGGTTTGTGAAGTCACTAAGGTCGGCGCACAGCAATCTGGGAACCAGGCGGTAAATAGTTTTTCATTCGCATCGCGCAGGCTTTGCGGTTTATTGACGACTAAAACGCCTTGCGCTTCTGCCTGTTCGAGCAAATAGGTGCAATAAATATAATCCATATCAAACGGCGGATCCAGACGCATTAAAATCACATCCAGTTCGGCCAGCGCAAGGTCTTGTTTTTCACCCAGCTTATACCAGCCGTCAAGGTTCCTTTCCACGCTTAACGACTGACAGCTCGCCATAGCCGCTCCTTCGTCAAGAAATAGATCAACCTGTTCCATATAGAACAAATCCCAGCCTCTTTTTTGCGCCTCTAACAACATCGCAAAGGTGGTGTCTTTTTTAATATTAATTGATTTTATTGGGTCCATCACAACGCCTAACCGCATACCCTAACTCCAGAGTCATTGTTATTGGCGTTATATTAACACCGTGGTCTTAGCGTAGATAAGGATTTTGTTTTCTACCGGTAAACGCAGGGGAACGATAGAAGGTAAACTGTAGCGAACGCTGAAAAGAGGCCTTACGCCATATCGCCCCATAAAACCTGCATAGCCGCAATTGAAGCGATAGCTGCCGTTTCATTACGCACCACTCTTGGACCAAAACCAAGGGCAGAAAAACCTGCTTCTTGCGCGGCTATTATTTCCTGTTCAGAAAAACCGCCTTCTGGACCGATCAGCACCGCGATCTGATCGTCGGGCTTTGGGAAGCTTTTTAAGGTATCGGCTTTACCGGGTTCAAAAATAATCCGACTAGCAGCTAAGTCAGCTTCTAGCCAGTCCGCTAAATCGGCCGTTACATTTAACCTCGGCGGAGCATTTCGACCGCACTGTTCACAGGCACGAAGCACGATACTTTGCCAGTGCTGATGCCGCTGCAACCGCCTTTCTTCGGTTAGCTTCACCACGCAGTGCTGCGTTAATACCGGCGTAATCACGCTGACTCCCAGCTCAGTTGCTTTCTGAATCGCTACATCCATGCGTTCGCCACGAGAAACGCTTAAGCCCAGTTCGATTTTTAGTGGCGACTCGATATTAACGTCATGCCAGCGTTCAATGCTCAGCACCACTTCTTTACGACTGACTTCTGCAACAACGGCAGTGTATTCTCCGCCAAGGCCATTAAAAACGGTTAACTGCGTGCCCTTTTTTAAACGTAACACATTACGTAAATAATGCGCCGACTCCGACTCAATGCTTATTAATGTATTTTCAAGCAACTGCTGATCAATAAATAAGCGAGAAATACGCATACTTAGCCGTTTAAACTATCAGGCAGCTCAATGGTATCGATGGGGTTTTCCAATTTTGGCGGCATCTGCAAGTGAAACCCTTGTGTTGCAAGGTTTTTTATCACCACGATAACGTTTTCGCGCGCCAGGGGTCTTTCAGCAGATAGCTCAAGGTCAAACACATGCTCAGGCACGGGAAACTGTCGCATCACCTCGGCGGGCACATCAGAAAAGTCATCCTGTTCTTTTACATACAGGTACAGGCCATCGCGCTTTTTAGTTTTATAAATCGCGCAGGCTATTTCTTTCACCTCACTCATGCTGATTCGACTCCTAAATTACGGCAAATAGCCAGACTCGCTTCGGTTTGATTCATGCTGTAAAAATGCAAACCGGGACAGCCTTTGTCCAGCAAATTTTGACACAGTTCGCTCACTACGTCGGTGCCAAAAGCCTTAATCGACTCACGGTCATCGGCAAAGCCTTCTAAACGTTTTCGAATCCAGCGAGGGATTTCAGAACCGCACATATCGGAGAACCTCGCTAATTGCGAATAGTTGGTTATTGGCATAATACCCGGCACAATCGGCACAGTTAGCCCCATTTTATCGCAATCTTCTACAAAATGAAGATAAGCATCCAGATTGAAAAAGTACTGCGTGATGGCGCTATTGGCTCCCGCTTCGACTTTACGTTTGAAATTGGCCAGATCTGCTTGCGCATTTTTTGCCTGCGGATGAATTTCCGGATAGGCGGCCACTTCAATATGGAAATGATCACCGGTTTCCTGGCGAATAAACGCCACTAATTCATTGGCATAACGAAACTCACCAACATCCAGAGTGCCCGATGGAATATCTCCACGCAAGGCGACAATTCGATCGATTCCGTGATTTTTATAATTGCCGAGAATTTCGCGAATATTCTCTTTCGTAGAACCCACGCAAGATAAATGCGGCGCAGCCGAAAACCCTTGCTGTTTAATATCCAGCACGGTATCAATCGTGCCCTGCTGGGTACTACCGCCGGCTCCAAAGGTAACGGAAAAATAGGCGGGATCTAATTGACCCAGTTTTTGACTTACGGCGAGTAATTTCTCGCGAGCCTCTTCCGTTTTAGGCGGAAAAAACTCGAAACTAATCGGCTGATTTGTATCTATTGCCATAGCTTAATAACGGTAATGATGCGGTTTATAAGGGCCCTCAACAGGGACATTAATATAGTCTGCCTGCTCTTGAGTCAACTCGGTTAAGTTCACGCCAATTTTTTCCAGGTGCAAGCGAGCTACTTTCTCATCCAGCGTTTTTGGCAATACGTACACTTCATTTTTATAACTATCGCCATTTGTAAAAAACTCCATTTGTGCCATCACCTGATTTGTGAAAGAAGCAGACATAACAAAACTAGGGTGCCCGGTTGCACAGCCTAAATTCACCAACCGCCCTTTGGCCAATAGAGTAATCCGTTTACCGTCAGGGAAAATCACGTGATCCACCTGTGGTTTAACCTCAACCCACTCATACTGCTCCAGCGAAGCAATATCAATTTCTGAATCAAAATGGCCGATATTACAAACGATCGTCTCGTTCTTCATCGCCGCCATATGGTCGTGATTTATCACGCCTAAATTACCCGTGGTGGTGACGAAAATATTGCCCTGATCGGCCACGTCATCCATACGAACCACGCGATAACCTTCCATCGCCGCCTGTAGCGCACAGATAGGATCCACCTCGGTCACCCAAACGGTAGCACCCATGCCTTTAAAGGCTTGCGCACAGCCCTTGCCAACGTCGCCATAACCGATTACCACGGCAATTTTGCCCGCGATCATTACGTCAGTTGCGCGTTTAATGCCGTCCAATAAAGATTCGCGGCAGCCATAAAGATTATCGAATTTACTTTTAGTGACCGAATCGTTCACGTTCATCGCAGGAAACAATAATTCACCCGCTTCTTGCATTTGATACAAACGGTGCACGCCAGTGGTGGTTTCTTCCGTCACACCCTTAACGCTAGCCGCCATTTTTTGCCATACATCAGGCGAGGTTTTCAAATTGCGACGCAGCACCTCTAAAATGGC
>JBLIAQ010000182.1:0-3729 GCA_047634535.1 Cycloclasticus sp. | reverse complement strand
AAGGCAGGAAGGTCGGCGCCAAAACCACTAAATAAGCTCTCGAATTGCGGTACTACAAAAATAAGCAAAATGGCCGTGACGATAATAGCTATTACCAGCACCGCTATCGGATAGGTGAGGGCTTTTTTGATTTTGGCTTTTAAGCTCTCGGTTTTTTCCTTATATTCAGCAATTTTATTCAGTAGTTCTTCAAGGATACCAGCGTGTTCGCCGGCTTCAACCAGATTACAAAATAAATCATCAAAATGAAAAGGGAACTTGGCCAGGCTTTCTGTTAGCGTTGAGCCACCCTCAATATTAGTTTTAATAGCGGCTAGCATATCTTGCATGGCGGGTTTTTCGTGTCCCTTGCCAATAATATCGAACGATTGAACTAATGGAATGCCCGACGCCATCATGGTCGCTAATTGGCGACTAAAGATGGCGATATCTTTGGGTACGATAGGTTTTTGCCCAAAACTACCAAACAATGGTTTTGCTTTTTTCTTAACTTTGATGGGGCGAATGCCAATGCGACGTAGTTCGGATTTAACTACCGCTTCACTGCGGGCGTGTATTTCGCCTTTGTTGCGATTACCCTTGCTGTCGGTTCCTTCCCACAGAAATGTAATTTTTGATGGAGTAGCTGCCATAATATTTAATCTTTAGTGATTCGGTTGATTTCTTCAATACTCGTTATACCAGACTTAATTTTCTCTAAACCAGACTGTCGTAGTGTCAAAATACCTTCTTTAGCCGACTGGTCTTCTAGTTCTTTCGTAGAACAACCCAGAATAATCAGTTTTTCCATGGCTTCAGAAATAGGCATTACCTGGAAAATACCTACTCGGCCTTTATAGCCGGCAACGCAACTATTACAGCCTACGGCTTTATAGGCTTTAAGTTTTTTTGCATCGTCTTCGCTAAAGCCTTCTTTAACGAGAAGCTCAACAGGCAAATCTTCTTCCTGTTTGCATTTGTCGCATAGCTTTCTAGCGAGGCGTTGCGCCATGATCAGTAATACGGCAGATGCAATATTATAAGCAGGGACACCCATTTGATTTAAACGGTTCAGTGTTTGCGGTGCGTCATTGGTGTGTAAGGTTGATAGTACAAGGTGGCCTGTTTGCGCCGCTTTTACAGCAATTTCCGCCGTCTCGAGGTCGCGAATCTCACCCACCATGATGATATCAGGGTCTTGACGTAAAAAAGCACGCAGTGCTTCAGCAAAGGTCAAGCCCGTTTTTGGGTTGACGTTAACCTGATTAATACCAGCCACGGTAATTTCAACTGGGTCTTCAGCGGTTGAAATATTGATATCTGGTGCATTTAGGATATTAAGTGCCGTATATAGGCTCACTGTTTTACCACTACCCGTCGGCCCAGTGACCAAAATCATGCCATAAGGTTTTTCAATGGCGGCGAGGAAGTTTTTTCTTTGCTCTGGGTCAAAGCCAAGTTGCTCAATTCCAACTTGCGCGCTGGTGGGGTCCAAAATACGTAAAACGATTTTTTCCCCGTACAGGGTAGGGCAGGTGTTTACACGAAAATCAATAGCTCTAGTCTTAGACAGTGCCATTTTGATGCGCCCATCCTGAGGTATCCGCCTCTCAGAAATATTCATTCGTGACATCACTTTAATACGCGAGGTCAGTTTGTTTGCGATATTCATTGGGGGCGACGCTACTTCTTTAAGAATACCATCTAGGCGAGTACGGATTCGGAAGCTCTTTTCATACGGTTCAAAGTGAATATCAGAGGCACCTTTTTTTATGGCATCCAGTAAGATTTTATTAACAAAACGAACGACGGGCGCGTCATCAATTTCACTGTCTTTATCATCTTCCTGAGCGTTATTCGAAGCGTCTTCGAAATCAATATTATCAAGATCTTCGTCTAATAGATCACTCATAGACGAATCTTCAGCATCCAGGGCTATTTCAATCACCCTGGTGAGCTTATCCTCTTCAACCAAAATGGCTTCGGTGCTCATCCGTGTCTGGAATTTTATTTCATCCAGTGCCTGGAGGTTTGTTGGATCTGAAACGGCAATGAATAATTTGTTTGCGCGTTTGAAAATAGGCAGGGCGTGGTGTTTGCGAATCAGCTTTTCGTCAACTACGCCTCTGGGGATCACTTCGTGATTTAGGGCATTAATATCCAAAAGTGGCATGCCGAATTCTTCTGAGGCAGCGACTGCGATGGTTTGGCTGTCTAAAATATTTTGTGATACTAGAAAGGTAACAAATGGCTTTTTCTTTGTGCGAGCGCTCTCGAAATGCTTAAGGGCGGACTCTTCAGTCAGTAAACCCTCCAAAACAAGCCGTTTTGCAAGACCGCTTAAATAAATTTTCTCTCTCGGTATTGCCATGTTTAAATGAATATATCCTTATATCGAAGGGTTGATAAAACTCTTCTGCTAATAGTAGTAGAAATTGAGGTTTTGTCCAGCGTATATGCTGTGAAAAAGCATTAAAGGTGTGATGGACTCGTGATTTTCATTGATGCCTGCCATAAAGGTCTTCATATCGCGTAATGTCATCTTCACCCAGGTAAGAGCCAGATTGTACTTCAATCATCTCTACGGGCACTTTGCCGGGGTTTTCCAAAGAGTGTATAGAGCCAATGGGAACGTAAGTGGATTGGTTTTCAGCGAGCAACTGTTCTTTGCCATCAATCGTTACTTTTGCGGTACCAGAAACAACAATCCAGTGTTCAGCACGATGGTGGTGCATTTGTACCGATAATTTGGCGCCAGGATTTACCGTAATGCGTTTAACCTGGTAGCGTTCGCCAACGTCAACCGAGTCGTACTTGCCCCAGGGGCGGTAAATTTGGCGATGACTTTCAGATTCACTACGATTTTCATTTTTTAACTGATCAACCAGGGCTTTAACGTCTTGAACGAAGTCTGGATGAGCCACCATCACCGCATCAGCCGTTTCCACTACGATCACTTTATCCAGGCCTAAGGTTGTTACCAGTCGGTGTTCAGAGTGGATATAGCAATTGGTTGATGATTTTTGCACCACGTCGCCCTTAATAATATTGTTATTACCATCTTTTATGCCCGCTTCCCATAGCGACGTCCAGGAGCCTAAGTCGCTCCAGCCGGCATCCAGTGGAACGACGATGGCACTATCGGTTTTTTCCATCACTGCGTAGTCAATAGAGTCAGAAGGGCATTGTTCAAAGGCGTTTGAATCTAACCGGGTAAAGTCCATATCTTTGTTTGCCTTGTTAAATGCGTCTGAGCAAGCATCTACAATATCGGGCCGAAAGGACTTCATTTCAGCCAGTAGTTTGGACGCTTTAAACATAAACATGCCGCTGTTCCAGAAGAAATGACCCGCGTCCAAATATGTCTGAGCCGTTTCAGCGTTCGGCTTTTCAACAAAGCGAGTTATAGGAAGCCAGTCCTTATTAGACGAATCGCCGGCCTCAATGTAACCGAAGCCTGTTTCGGCGTGCGTTGGCACAATACCAAAGGTGACTATTTTTCCTGTTTCGGCCAGTGGCTGGGCGATTGATATGGCCTGATGAAAAGCCTCTTTATCGGCGATCACGTGATCGGACGGCAAAATAAGCAAAATTGCCTCAGGGTCGCTGGCCAGTGAAGCTATCGTTAACGCGGGAGCAGTATTGCGTCCGATAGGTTCGAGAATAATCGATTTAGCAGTCATATCCAGTTCGCGCAGTTGTTCGGCCACCATAAACCGATGATCATCGCTGCAAATAACCATCGGTTGA
>JBLIAQ010000181.1:0-3733 GCA_047634535.1 Cycloclasticus sp. | reverse complement strand
CAGGTCAGCGCCGATGGCTTTATGGGTATTATGGTGCCGGAGCAATACGGTGGTGCCGGGCTGGGCATGACGGAAATGAGCTTGCTGATGGAAGGCATGTCTAACAACGGCATTCCTTTATTATCAATGGTGGTGGGTTCAACGATGTCGTTACCGGTTATTGCTGATCATGGTAGCGAGGCTATGAAGCAAAAATACCTGCCCGATGCCTGCGCCGGTAAAACCTTATTTTGTTTTGCCATTACCGAGCCAACGGCCGGAACAAACACCATTAAAATTAATACCATCGCGAAGAAAAAAGGCGATAAATACCTGTTAAGCGGCGCAAAAACGTTTATTACCAGTGCGGATGAATCTGATTATGCTCTGGTTGTTGCGCGTACAACCGCGCATACCGAAGTGGATAAAAAAACCGATGGCTTTACCTTGTTTGTCGTCGATATGAAAGCAAAAGGCGTCAGTATGACCCCGCTTGAAATGAGCGTCGTACTACCCGAAAAGCAATTCCAATTGTTTTTTGATGAAGTGGAACTAAGCGAAGAGGATATCATCGGATCGGCTGGTAAAGGCTTTGAAGTTCTTTTTGAATCGTTAAACCCTGAGCGTATCGTCGTTTCAGCGATGTGTATAGGTATGGGGCGTTTGGCGCTAAATCGCGCCGCAGAATACGCCTCTGAACGCGTTGTATTCAACGGCCCAATTGGTGCTTATCAGGGCTTACAGCACCCTCTAGCGGCCGCGAAAACTCAAATTGAACTGGCCTCGCTGATGACTAAACAAGCGGCCTGGCTATTTGATAATAAGAAATCGGCGGGCGAAGCGTCAAGTATGGCAAAAATTGCAGCGGCCGATGCGGGTATGCAAGCGGTTGATGCGGCCTTACAATGCTTTGGTGGCAACGGTTTTACGCATGATTACGGACTGTACGATATGTACTCCGTAGTACGCCTGTTAAAAACGGCGCCCATCAATAAAGAAATGTTATTGAATTATATCGCCGAGAAAAGCCTCGGTATGCCACGTTCTTACTAAACTGGATTAAGCTCGTATGCCTACACAGCAAAAACTTTGTCGCTCACTCCTTTTTGTGCCCGGTAGCGCGCAAAAACGCATTGAGAAATCGGCCAGCATTCCAGCCGATTGTTTAATCTTTGATCTTGAAGACGCCGTCTCACCTGATGAAAAGTCCAACGCACGTCAGACAGTGGTACAGGCCTTACAATCGCCTGCGTTTACTGGGAAGCAAATTATTGTAAGGATAAACGGCATTGCAACGCCCTGGTTTGAAGAGGATATAAAAGCAGTTGTTGCCGCGGGCAATTGCGCGATTATGCTGCCTAAATGTGAATCTGCTGATGATATCTCAACGCTGAGACGACTCAGTAATAATGATAACATCGAGCTTTATGTCATCATTGAAACGGCAAAAGGGGTGTTGGCGCTAACAGGGATTGCTAAAACGCTCAGCGATAATGACTCGTTATGTTTCGGTCACGTAGATTTTGCCACCGATATGGCCCTGCCTAATGCCGATGCATCAAAAGGGGTCATTTATCACGCCCGTTGTCAGGTCGCTTTAGCCGCTCGCGCGTATGGCATCACGCCGATAGATAATGTCTGCCTTGAGGTTCGTGACGAAAGCATCATTCGCGAAGACGCTTCAGCGGGCATTGAAGTAGGCTATGCCGGTAAGTTGTGCATTCACCCCAATCAGGTCGCCATCGTTAACCAGGTGTATACACCCAGCAGCGAACAAGTTGAGAATGCAAAAGAGATCCTAGCCGCCTGGGCTGAAGTCCAAAAGCAGGGGCAGGGGGTATTTAGTTTTAAGAATAAAATGATAGATTTGCCGGTTATTCGAGCGCAAGAAAGTATTTTAAGGCGCTACGCCGCCACTACCACAAGCATAGAGTCTTAGTTATGAAAGAAGTATTAATCGAAGGTCCATATTTCGAAGATTTCAAAAAAGGTGAGTTTTTAGAACCCGCACCTTCTGTCACCATCACCGATGGACACGTCACAGCGCATCAAATGTTATTTGCTGACCGGCTCAGGCTACCCTTAGATCAGCATTTATCTGCCGCAATAACCGGATCAAAACGAGTCTTAGCCAATCCAACAATGGCGTTCAGTGTAGCCATTGGGCAAACGACTTATGCCACTCAAAATGTCATGGGTAATCTGTTTTATCGCGGTTTGGTATTAAAAAAACCGGTTTTTATTGGCGATACACTAAGCACAACAACAAAAATCGTTGCCTTACGACAAAATAAAACCAAATCAGGTCGACCTGCAACGGGTATGGTGGCATTAGAAATTTTAACCACCAATCAGCACGGTGATGAAATACTCCATTTTTGGCGTTGCCCGATGGTTCCTTGCCGCGATGCAAGAGCAGAAACGGGGCACGAGGACGATTTAAAACTGATCCCATCCGAAATTAGTATCGATGCTTTATTAGAAGCCGCCCCTACGCAGTGGAATTTAAATCTATATAAGGAAAAAATTAAGGGCATCCACTTTGCACAAGTTGAGGAGGCGGTGAATTATCGCGTCAAGGCAAGAGACACGGTTACCAGCGCGCCTGAATTAACACGCTTAACACTCAACTTAGCCATGACACATACCGATGCAGGCGCCAGCGTATACGGTAAGCGACTCGTTTACGGCGGACATACCATTTCAATTGCCGCAGCACAAATGATAAGAGCATTGCCAAACATCATGACTTTACTGGCCTGGAAACATTGCGACCACGTAGCGCCAGTTTTTGAAAATGATATTTTACGCAGCGAAATAAGCGTATTAAAGAAAACGCCCGTTACGACTGGCGGCGGTCTGGTTGAATTACACATACAAGTTTGGGCCGAGCGAGGCGATCAGGCACCAGAGCAGGGTAAGGATGTACAGGTTCTAGATTGGGGACTGGTCGTCTTCATGGCATAGACCTAACAGAATGGATAAAAAAGAAAGCTATCTTAGCATTGATAAGCAACTGCTAAGAACATGGGTATATGGTGAGATCGATCCGGAGAAAACTTGTGTTGTATTACTACACGGCGGTTTAGACTCGCTCGATACCTGGAAAGGTTTTCCTGAAGAATTAGCACTACAAACGCAACTAACCGTTATCGCTTACGAACGTTTTGGACACGGCAAATCGGGACGGTTAACCAAACACCGTGAGTCAGGCTACAGGCATCATGAAGCCGAAATTGTGTTACCCGAGGTCATTAATGCTTTTGGTTTGAAACGCGTTATCCTAGTTGGTCATAGCGATGGTGCAGCAATTTCCTTAATGGCTGCGGCGTCGCTGCCTGAAACGGTTGTAGCTGTTTGTGCAATAGCGCCACCTCTCGTGCCTGAAAAGACCGTGCGTGATGGAATAGTGGAGGCTATACGCGAATATGAAAACGGCGGCTTAGCGAATAAGTTGAAGAAGTTTCATGGGGAAGCTACAGATGCTCTGTTTTATGGCTGGGCAAAAGCGTGGCTGTCAGAACAATTCGATGATTGGTCGTGTGCAAAGGAGTTGCAACGAATTAGCTGTCCGGTAGCGCTGGTTTTTGGTCAGGCTGATGACTATGGTTATCAACCGAGTTTAGATAAATTGTTGCGTCATTTGAAACGCAAACCAGAAGTATTATTATTGCAAGGTGTAGGGCATATGCCGCATCACCATGCCAGAAAAGAAACCATACAGGCGGTCTTAGGACTTAATAAATTAGCTTAG
>JBLIAQ010000180.1:0-3794 GCA_047634535.1 Cycloclasticus sp. | reverse complement strand
CGCTGGCCTGGTCAGTTTTGTGCCTTATCTTGGGCTGATCATCGGCGTTGTGTTGGCCTGTGTGGCATCGGTTTTTCAACTTCACGACGGCAGCAGCATTCTGCCAATACTGGCCGTGTTTGCTATCGCGCAGGTGTTAGAAAGCGTATTGCTAACGCCGGTGTTGGTCGGGGATAAAATTGGCCTGCATCCCGTTGCGGTTATTTTTGCGGTAATGGCTGGCGGGCAATTGTTCGGCTTTACGGGCGTTTTGTTAGCGCTTTCAGTAGCAGCTGTTCTGCTGGTTTTCTTTCGTCAGGTAAACGAACAGTATAAACGCAGCGATTTGTACAACGATCATTAAGCCCTGTCGTTTTATAATAAGACACAAAAAAGGCGCTAAAACAGCGCCTTTTTTGTTATCAGGATTTGGAAACTACAGATTTTGAGCGACAAAATCCCAGTTCACTAAAGCCCAGAATTTATCCAAGTAAGCAGGGCGGGCGTTACGACAATCGATGTAGTACGCGTGCTCCCAAACGTCACAGGTCAACAACGGTGTTTTACCTTCGGTCATTGGGTTGCCAGCGTTGCTTGTTTGAACGATTTCAAGTTTGCCGTCGGCATTTTTAGCCAACCAACACCAGCCTGCTCCAAACAGGTTGACAGATTTGTCGGTAAACTCAGCTTTAAACGCATCAACAGAGCCGAATGTATCGTTGATGGCGGCTAAAAGAGCGCCATTAGGCTCCGTGCTATTAGGTGTTAAGCAGTTCCAGTAGAAAGTATGGTTCCAAATTTGTGCGCCATTATTGAAAATAGGGCCAGAAGATTTTTTAACGATGTCTTCGAGGCTGGCACTTTCAAACTCAGTACCTGGGATAAGGCCGTTAAGTTTTGTTACGTAAGTCGCGTGGTGTTTACCGTAATGGAATTCCAGCGTTTCTTTAGAAATATGTGGTTCTAATGCATCCATGGCGTAAGGAAGAGCGGGTAATTCATGTGTCATAATAGGTACCTTGTGTTTAAGTTAAGCGCCCGGCGCGCCAAAAAATCGGTTGTTAAAGATAGTGCCGTTAGGCTTAAAAATCAATACATTTAGCAATGTTAAAGCAAATGCTTCTTAAAAAAATAAAACGCCTCTTCAAATTAAGGGCAATATATTAAATGCTATTTTTCTGCGTTAGCGGTATGTAAGTGGACGTCTCGTTGTGGGAAAGGGATGCTGATGCCTTCTTCGTCGAAACGAAGTTTTACCCGCTCATTGAGGTCAAAGTACACGGCCCAGTAATCCATTGAGTTTACCCAGGGGCGTACGGCAAAGTTGACGCTGCTATCGGCTAGCGCGTGAACAGCCACTAAGGGCGCGGGGTCTTTAAGAATGCGCTCATCTGTTTGTAGCATGTTTTCCAAAAGGGTCTTCGCTTTTTTTAAGTCATCGTCGTAACCGATGCTAAAAATTAAGTCGATGCGACGAGTTGGTTTCGTCGTGTAATTGACGATATTGCCATTCATCAGCCCGGCATTCGGAATGATGATTGTTTTGTTATCGCCGGTACGCATTACGGTGTTGAAAATATGAACCGCTTCGACGATGCCCATTACGCCCGCGCCTTCAATAAAATCACCCTGTTTGAATGGGCGAAAAATAATCATTAAGACGCCCGCCGCAAAGTTGGATAAGGAGCCCTGAAGCGCTAGCGCTACGGCCAAACCAGCGGCACCCACTATGGCAATAAAAGAGGTGGTTTGAATGCCCAATTGCCCCAATGCTGCCACGACAATAAACGCCAATAAGGCAACATAGATCATATTAGTACTAAAGGAGATCAATATTGGGTCGGACTTAGCCTTGAGCATTGCTTTTGAAACAGCGGACTTAACGGCTTTTGCAATCATCTTACCGATCAAGAAAATAGCTAAGGCGGCGAGTACTTTAAGCCCATAAACGCTTAATAGAGTTTGCAGCTGGTTAATGCTGTTTTCTGATAGTAAATTTTCCATAGCTGTATTTATAGTGACTGATTAGGGGGTAAAAACTTTTTTCAATAGGTCGGTCGTTCTAGCGGCTGGGTTTTCTCGAATTAATTTTTCCTGTTCCGCGATTCTTAAGAATAAACCATCGATAGCTTTTTGTGCAACGAAACTATCCAGATCGGGCGCCTGTGATGCGATTAAACCGCTAAACCCTCCGGCGCTCGAAATCAGTTGCTTATAACTAGCGGTTACGCCTGCGTTATCTGTAGCCTGTTTTACGGTAGGTAAAAATTTCTCTAGTAGCTGTGCCGAGCTATGTTCTTTAAAGTATTCAGTCGCTGCATTGTCTGGGCCTTTGATAATCGATGCTGCGTCATCAATGCTCATTTGCTGAATGGTGCTAGAAAAAATGGCGGCCGCCTCGGGTGCAGCTTTTTCCGCTGCTCTGTTTAAGGTGTTCTGAAAGCCGTCGACTAAAGCACCTTGGCCTAGCATTTTTAATGAAGAGGCAATTGGTTGTAAGGCCTCAGGAATAGGCACTTTTACATCGGCGTGATTTAAAAAGCCACCCTCAGTGCCGAGGTTTTTAATCGCCACGGCGGTGCCTTTTTCAAGCGCCTGTTTAAGCCCTGATACCATATCATCGTTAGAGATGCCGGTAGGGATCTGGCTGGTGCTGGGTAGCGTTAACTTTGTTGTGTCTATGTCTTTAATAAAATCAAGAAAGCCAGCGTGAGAGAGCGGTGTGGCGAATAATAGTGCCGCCATGAGCGAACGTTTTAATAAATGATGCATGGATAGCCTCCGTTTTATATAGTAGAAGTATCGTACTCAGGCGGGCTGAACACAAGCTTAATACAGGCGATATTAATTCTCGTTAGTAAGCGCGCTCTTCAGAAAAGGAATGGTTAGTTTGCGCTGCGCTGCGAGGCTGGCTCGATCCAGCTTGTTTAGTAAGCGCCATAGCGTTGGCAAGTCCCTTGGGAAGCGGGTTATCAGATATTTGGCGACGTCCTGATTGAGCTCTAATCCCAGTTTTTGCGCGCGCGTTTGTAAGGCCATAATGCAGCCTTCGTCGCTGAGCGGCTTTAGGTCCAGCGGCAGCCCGCTATTGAAGCGGCTCTTTAAATCGTTAAGAGCGGCTTGCGAGTGCTGGGGTGATGAACTTGAACTCACAATTAGGCGACCGCCGGCTTGCCTGATTTGGTTAAATAAATCAAACAGGGCTTCTTCCCAGTCGGGTTTGCCAAAAGCCAGTTCTACATCATCGATACAGACTAAATCGATGGTCTGCATACCCGTCAAAACTTGTGCCGGGAGCGCGATTAATTCTTTTAGAGGCAAGTAACTCGCCGTTTTAGAGTGCTGTGCCTGATACTGGCAGGTGGCTTGCAGCAAGTGTGTTTTACCGGTTCCGGTGTCACCCCAAAGAAAAATAAAAGGTTCCGCTGGATTTTTTAAAGACTGAATAACCAGTTCGTTGCCAGAGGCTATAAAACTATTAAAGTTAAAGTCTTCCTGTAACTTAAAAGGTAGTGGTATTTGGTGCTGCATCAGGGTTTATTTAGACGGCGAATATATAAAGATGCGCTAAAAAATACCGTTAAGCTGATTATTATTTCAATAATGCCTAATACCCTCGTCGGTGGACTGGCGACGGCTTCCATGGTGCCGTGTATAAAATACAGCAGGCTTAAATAGGCGGCCCAATTAACGGGTTTATCCCGACCGTGTAATACGCCCATCAACGGTAATAGAAGTGGAAGGACGCAGACAATAAGCACCAGCGCGATAGGAAAAGATTGAGGTGGGGAAAAAATCGTCACCCAGGCGGTAAT
>JBLIAQ010000179.1:0-3852 GCA_047634535.1 Cycloclasticus sp. | reverse complement strand
GGTTTCTAACCTGGAGACCAGATCGCGGTCAATTTCAACGACGTCTAAGCGACATTTAGAGGCAAGAAGTGGCTCGGTAATGGCACCTTGTCCGGGGCCTATTTCAACCACGTGATCGGTTGGCGAAGGGTTAATCGCCATGATGATTTGGTGGATAATACGGCTGTCATGCAGAAAATTCTGGCCGAAGCGTTTACGTGCGCGATGTGGTTTATTCAATGTATTAATGGGTGATTAGTTTGATGGCCATTTCTAAGGCGGATTGTAAACTAGTTGAACTCGCTTTACCGCTACCCGCTAAATCTAGCGCAGTACCGTGATCAACTGAGGTTCTAGTAATAGGTAAACCTAAGGTAATGTTGACGGCGTCACCAAAGCCAGCATATTTCAGCGTGGGTAAGCCCTGGTCGTGATACATCGCTAATACTACGTCGTGTTTAGCGAGTATGGCGGGAGTAAATATCGTATCAGCGGGTAGTGGGCCGGTTAAATTGATACCTTTTTTACGTAAACTTTCAAGCGTTGGAATAATGCAGTTTATTTCTTCATCACCTAGGTGGCCATTTTCACCAGCGTGGGGGTTTAAGCCACAAACGGCAATTTTTGGCTCCGTTATCGAGAATTTTTGTTGTAAGTCACGTTGCAAAATAGTGATCGTTTTTACCAGTAAAGGACGACTTATCGCCGCGCTAACCTGTTTCAGCGGCAGGTGGGTGGTCGCCAGTGCCACTTTCAGATTTTTTGTAGCGAGCATCATCACAGGGTAGCCACCGCAGTAGTCGGCAAAGAACTCGGTATGACCAGAAAATGAAATCCCCGCGTCATTAATAATGCTTTTTTGCACCGGCCCGGTGACAACGGCTTGGCATACTTTATCCAGGCAAAGCTGGGCGGCCAGTTGCAATGACTTTACCACGTAGGAGGCATTTCGAACGTCCAATTGACCGCAACGTTCTTCGTTTGCCAGGCTGACAGGGACTACGTTTATTACGCCCTGCACGTGTGACTGGGCCGGTTGCGAGAGATCGACAAGCTGGATATTTGCCTTAAGCCCTAAGAGCGTTGCTCTACGCTGAAACAACTCGGGGTCAGCAATGAAAACGAGTTCAACGGGCCACTGTTGTTGGCAGATGAGTAAGCAAATATCTACGCCAATCCCAGCCGGTTCTCCAGCGGTAATGACGATTCGAGGTATGAGCATTGGAACTGATTAAATAATGAAGTCGTTACGCTTAGTTATTTAATCGATATTCGACGTAAGCCTCATCGCGTAATTTTGTTAACCAGGCTTCAATGGCGGCATCAGCCTTACGTTTTTGTAACTGTGAACGGGCTTGAGCTTCACGTACCAGCTGCGTATTATCTTGCTGTTCGCGCCCCAAAACCTGAATCAGGTGCCAGCCAAACTGAGTTTGAACGGGTACGCTAACCTCATTAATAGCCAGATTATTCATCGCACTTTCAAATGCTGGTACCAGAGCACCTGGCTGCACCCAGTTAAGGTCACCACCAGTGATAGCAGAACCTCTGTCTTCAGAATTCGCACGCGCTAAGGTAACAAAGTCTTCACCATTGTCTATACGATGTTTTAAGTTAAGCAGCCTTTCTTGAGCGATTTGATCACTGACTAGCGCATTAATTTTAATCAAAATATGGCGAACGTGCGTTTTAGTAACCATGATTTTTTCCTGACCACGGGTTTCAAATAGTTTAATGATATGGAAACCACTAGGGCTCTGGATGGCGTCGGAAAAACTGTTAGTTTGCATTTTTTCAACGTAAGGTTTTAATAAAGAAGGCATTTGCGCCAGTTTCATCCAGCCAAGGTCACCGCCATCAAGTGCATTATTGGCGTCAGATTCAGCAATAGACAAGGTTGAAAAATTTTCCCCGGCTTTTAATTCAGCGATAATACGATGGGCCTTTTTTCTGGCCTTTTTGATTTGCGCTGGCGTTGCATTTTCAGGTGTGGCGATAAGAATATGCCCGAGGTGATATTCAGACAATTGGTCGCCATCACCCTGCTCAAGGAGTTTTAAAAAACTCTGCACTTCTTGTTCAGATACTTTCACTTCATGATGCACGTAACTGGACTGTACTCGGCGCACCAGCATTTGCTCGCGAATTGAGTTCCTAAAAGACTTCAGGCTGATGTTGTCGTTTTTTAACACGTTGATAAACTGATCTGGCGTTAGTTTATTGGCGCTAGCAATCTGGCTGATGGACTGATCTATTTCAGTGTCGAGTATTTTAATTTCACTTCGCCGAGCAATTTGAAGTTGTAGCTCAGTGATAATCATTTTATCCAACACTCTTTTTTCAATATCTTCTCTTGAAATAGATGCACGTTGCTCGGGGGTTAAACGTTGGAACATTTGCTTAAGCTGTTCATTGAGTTGGCTTTGTAAAATAACGCCTTTATCAACGATCGCGACAATTCGATTAACGGAATTTTGGGCATAAGCACTGCCGGAAATGAAGCTTGCCAGCAGGATCGCAATAATTAAATTTGATAATTTGAGTCTGTACATAAGGAGGTATCTATAGTTAATATTTAAATTGATTGGTCCGAATAATTGTCATGGAATTTAATCCTTCTTAGCCAGAATTTAGCTGGGTAGTTCAATTAGCTTACTGTTCGGGAATTCTGTAACCTAAAATGCCTTCTTCAAGGAAAGAGTCTAATTTCTCGCCTAAGCTGGTTAGGCCTTTGAGTTCAAACTGGAAGAATAGTCCTTCTGTTGGTTTTTCATCAAACGCGTCGTTGACGTATCGCCTGGCAATCACTCTAAAGCGCCAACAACACGTGTCTTTTTCCAGGCCAATAAAACTTTCAAGAGACAGGTTGTGTTCTAGTGAATAGTTCCAGCGCCCGACGCTACTCCAGGTTTTGCTAAGAGGCCATTTAAATGAAAGGTCGGTCTGCTCGATATCATCTGTTGCTGCTTCATAACGTGAGCGGTATGTGGCATTGATAATACGATCATCAGTATCCCGATAATGAACGCCCAGCGTTGATTTTTGAGTTTTTCCAGCGTGTGGGTCATATTGAAGAGCCGAACGGGCAGACCAATTGTTATTAATTTTCGCAGAAAGTTCTGCAACGATATCAGAAGTGTCTTTAGTAATAGGTTTGCTGCTCGGCGTTAGTCCAACATCGAGATCGTCAAAATAGATGACTGTACCAACGCTGGCTCTTACTCGTTCGTTACCCCCATCTGACTCAATAAATCTGGAGGTGAAGGCAAGTGTTAGCTGATTAGCGTCGGCGACTCTATCGGCACCTGAAAAACGGTTTTCCCTAAATAACTGGTTGAAACTGAAGTCGTAGATTGAGGTGTCAAATAATGGAATATCATCCTGATTCTTATATGGTACATACAAATAATAGGCGCGGGGCTCAAACGTTTGTATCATCCCATCGGCTATATCTAAGTCTCTCTCAAAAAATAAGCCAGAATCAATGGATAAAATAGGAAGAGTTCTAGTTTGATTGCTACTTATTTCTGTGGGTTGGTTATCCAGCAAATAATCTGTATATCTTAAGCTCAGCCTGGGTGTAATAAAACTGCCAGGTGTTTGAAAAGGTATGCTAATGCCAGGGTGTAAGTCGATTCGCTTGGCCGTCGTGGCGGTACTGTGGTCAAAATAAACAAATTCATTACGCATATCTACTTTCGCGATTTCAAAAGCGGTAGCTTCGTTTAAGTTGAACAGTACCTGGGGTAAGCGGCGATGAGGGCTAGACGCAGCAGTTACGGCCCTGTCAATGGATTCATAATTGTCGAGTTTTGTGAGTAAATTCCAGCTATCTGCACGATAGTTTAAACTGGCCTGACTCCTAGAATAATA
>JBLIAQ010000178.1:0-3860 GCA_047634535.1 Cycloclasticus sp. | reverse complement strand
CAGGAGGCGCTAATTGATAAAGTTTGGTCTGATCTTCAACGGCTCGATAATAGTTACGAAATAACGCGGCCTGAAGTACTACTAGAAGAAGACGACCCTGCCTTATTCATTAACGGCGTAGAGAAAATTAAATCTTATTTAATCGAAGGGGATACTTTTCAGGTTAATTTATCGCGCCAATGGCAGGGACAGTTATTAAATAAGACGAATTATTTGGATATATATCGCGCGCTCAGACAATATAACCCGTCGCCTTTCGCCGGCCTGGCGCGTTTTGGTGATAGTGTTATTTGTTCTTCATCTCCAGAACGCCTAGTCAGTTGTACTGATCATATCGTTCAAATGCGGCCTATCGCTGGTACACGCCCGCGAAACGATGATGATTTTGTAGATAAAAAGCTCGCTGACGAATTATTGGAGAATTCAAAAGAAAATGCCGAACACATCATGTTGATTGACCTTATTCGGAATGATCTCGGCAGGGTTTGTCAGACGGGATCGGTTCACGTTGATGAACATATGAGCCTCGAATCTTACGCTGCAGTTCACCATATAGTGTCTAATGTACGCGGAGAGTTATTGGCTGACGTAAGCCCTACCGATATCATTAAGGCCGTTTTTCCAGGTGGAACGATTACAGGCTGCCCTAAAATTCGTTGTATGGAAATTATTGATGAGTTAGAAAATACGTCAAGGGGTGCATATACGGGCTCGATGGGTTATATCAATAAAAATGGTGATCTTGACCTGAACATACTGATCAGGACGCTGACCATCAGTGGCGAGCAAATAAGTTTCAGGACAGGTGCCGGTATTGTCGCGGACTCTACAGCGGAAAATGAACTGCAAGAAACCCGGCATAAAGCTAAAGCGATACTGAACGCTTTAAATATTCATGCAGCCTAAGTTTTTAATCAATGGTGAGTTGGGGCAGACGATCAGCCCGTTCGACAGGGGCTTCCAATACGGTGACGGGCTTTTCGAAACGATTTTAATACAATCGGGCTTTCCTATTTTTTTAGACGCACACTTAGATCGTTTACAAAAAGGCTGTGATGTATTGGGTTTCCCTGCTGTAGATACAGAATTGATTATCAATGAACTCATGATGCTGGTTAACGGTTTTCAACACGGTGTTTTAAAAATAGTGCTATCGCGTGGTGTTGGCGAGAGGGGGTTCTTACCATCGGATAGCCCGACAGTGACACGGGTTATTTCATTTAGTCCATCTAACGTCACCGTTAATCACACTTTAACCAGTATGGCTTTAATACAATGTGAAACAAGGCTGAGCAAGCAACCTTTATTAGCCGGCATAAAACACCTGAATCAATTAGAGCGTATTTTAGCTCGACGGGAACTCGGCCATAACAGCGGAGTTGAAGGGCTAATGCTCGATACAGATGGAAAAGTGATAGAAGGTACGATGAGCAATCTGTTCATGGTAAAAAATAATGTTTTAATGACACCTAAACTGGATAATAGTGGCGTGCTAGGCGTGATACGTTGCTTCCTGATTCAACGAGCTAAGCAAGATGGAATTGATTGCAGAGAACTTGAGTTAACGCTAGATGATATAAAAAATGCAGATGAGATTTT
This sequence comes from Cycloclasticus sp., assembly GCA_047634535.1. Lineage (GTDB taxonomy): Bacteria > Pseudomonadota > Gammaproteobacteria > Methylococcales > Cycloclasticaceae > Cycloclasticus. The sequence continues at coordinate 2,261 of JBLIAQ010000178.1, read as the reverse complement.
TATGACGAATAGTTTACTGCCCGTGAGCGCTATTAATAGCATAAATATAAATGCAAGCCGTTCGCCTGCAAAGCTAGGCGCGTACGCTAAATGGGCACTGGATTGTGTTTTAGAAGATACTCAGCGCCAGATTGAATACGATAGGTGCCAGTAACGATGAGAAGACTTCTTGCGTTAGCTATTATTGTATTGAGCCTGTCGGGCGGCTGGTTGTGGATGCTGTACCAACACTCGATTAATAATTCTTATATTTCTGATCAAACAGGTTCTGTTACCGTTACCATTCCAAGAGGGCATAATCTGAATCAAATTATTTCTACCTTGAGCGATCATGGAGTAGTTGAAGGCCGATGGTTCAAATGGCTCGTCCGATTTGAAGGCGCTGCAAATAAAATACAGGCCGGTGAGTACGAGTTTTCTGCGGGTTTAACGCCGGTTCAAATTTTGAATTTTTTGGTTAAAGGAAAGGTCAATCAATACGCGCTGACCATTATAGAGGGGCAAACCTTTAAAGAGGTTTTAAAAGATATTCAGGCACATTCAGCGATTAAAGTGACGTTGCCAGCTAAAGCGGAAATGGCTGACTATACCGAGATAATGGATATTCCTGAAAAAGATTTAGAAGGTTTGTTGTTACCCGAAACGTATTTTTTTATTAAAAATACGAGCGATACTGAGATTATCAAAAGGGCGTATCGTGCAATGCAAGTTTTTGTAAATTCAGCCTGGCCTCTAAGGGACGAAAAGCCCAGTATAAAAACCGTGTACGACGCGCTTATTCTGGCGTCTATTGTGGAGAAAGAAACCGCTGTTGCTGATGAGCGTACACGGATTGCCGGACTGTTTCTACGTCGTCTTGAAATAGGAATGAAGCTACAAACCGACCCGACCGTTATCTATGGAATGGGGGATAGCTATAAAGGGGATATAAGGTTCCGTGATTTGCGAAAAGATACTCCTTATAACACGTACACACGGTATGGCTTACCTCCGACGCCTATAGCCATGCCTGGCAAAGAGTCTATACAGGCCGTGTTTCATCCAGTTGAAACAAAAAGTTTATATTTTGTATCGAAGGGTGATGGTACGCACGTATTTTCAGAAAATCTTAAGCAACATAATGCAGCGGTCGATCAATATCAACGGAATATAAATAAATGAAAGTTGGCAAGTTTATAACCCTGGAAGGTGTGGAAGGTGTAGGTAAATCTACCAATTTGAGTTTTATCGCCAGTTACCTTGAGAAGGCCGGCAAAACGGTGCTGACAACAAGAGAGCCAGGCGGCACGAGTATCGCTGAAGATATACGCTCATTGCTGTTAGACCACCATGAAGAGTTGCTTTGTAACGAGGCAGAACTGCTGCTAATGTTTGCTGCTAGGGCGCAACACTTGAACCATGTGATCAAGCCTGCTTTACAGGCTGGCAAATGGGTTGTTTGTGATCGTTTTACAGATGCAACCTACGCTTACCAGGGTGGTGGGCGACACTTCAATATGCAGGATATTACGTGGATTGAGAATTTCGTACAAAAAGGGTTAACACCAGATAAAACGGTGCTATTAGATTTAGCGGTTGAAGTTGGTTTGCAGCGCGCGGCGAAACGCAGTGAGCCGGACCGTTTTGAGTCTGAACAGCAGGTTTTTTTTGAAAATGTACGTACTGTTTATTTGGACAGGGCTAAGGCTGAGCCAAACAGATTTTGTGTCGTTGACGCTTCTCAGTCGATAGCCCTTGTGCAACAAAGTATTGCCAAACATTTAGATAAAGTATTGAACGTTAATGAGTAGTGTGGAAAAGTATTTTTACCCATGGTTAACAGACTATGGGGATAAATTATCTCGTTATTTACAACAGGACAGACTCCCCAGTGCGATCATGTTAGTAGGAAGTGAAGGCCTGGGTTTGTCGGCTTTTGCACAGACCTTTGCTAATCGAGTTTTTTGCCTTGCAACTGAGCCTGATGGCGCGGCGTGTGGATCGTGCGCATCGTGTTTATTGTTCAAGGCCGGGAATTACCCCGATTATTTTCACGTGGTAGCCGAGGAAGGTAAAACGAGCATAGGTATAGATGCTATTCGTCAGCTTAGTGCGACTTTATCACTGAATAGTCAGTACCTAAAGCCCCGCATGGTTGTGATAGATCCTGTTGATGCTTTACTTCATCAGGCATCAAATAGTTTACTGAAAACATTAGAAGAACCGAGTGATAATACGTGTCTGGTTCTTATCGCGCACCAGCCATCTAGAATACCCGCGAC
>JBLIAQ010000177.1:0-3904 GCA_047634535.1 Cycloclasticus sp. | reverse complement strand
CAATCTGCCCTTGTTGGAAAGAGGTATTGAACTTTGCTAAGGCTGATAGTGCCGCTACAGCACGTGATGGATCTTCAAATACCATAATCCCTGCGTTCTCGTATTGCTCTAGAACGTCATCAGCTGCTAGTCCAATTAGTGCGAACGGTTTGCCCTGCTGTTTCACTCTATCGCTGAGTACCTTACGCAGTTTTTCGCCGTGTACCGGTGAGCCGATTAATGATGTAAAAAAGGCTACTAATAAATCATAACCACCTTCGTTACACATGGCGTCTAAACTTTCGCCGACCAGATCAAAATCATTCAGCGCATTGGCTGTAATATCAACGGGGTTACGTGGTGCGCATAAAGGGTTTCGCTCGATCAACCTGGTCTGTGCTTGTTTCGGCATCGCGGGTACGCTTAAGCCGTGAATTTCAGCGGCATCGGCCATTAGTACACCCGCACCACCAGAGACCGTCAAAATGCCTAATTGACTACCCGTAGCGCGTGGCGAGAGGCTGGCAGCATATAACACATCGAACATTTGTTCTGTGGTTTGCGCGCGCTGTGCTCCGTATTGATCGATTAATGCCTGAAAGCTCGCATCAGAACCCGTTAAAGAAGCGGTATGTGATTGAACGGCTTCAGAACCCACATCGGACACGCCGACCTTCATAATGATGACCGCTTTAGCCGCTGCTCTTGCTTTTTTGAGCGCGCGGATAAGGATTTCCGGTTGCTTAACGCCTTCCATATAGCAACCGATAACATCTACCGTATCAGAATCGATCAGGTATTCCAGACACTCGGCCACCGTTACATCCGACTCGTTGCCGGTTGAAATCCATTTGCTAACACCTAAACGGCGCGATTTCGCCATGCTCAGTAAATGCGTGCCATAAGCGCCTGATTGGGTGATCAAACCGACTCGGCCAGCCTTTGGGAAACCACCTTCTAATCCTGAAGTAAAAGTTGGACAATTACCATTATCGTGGTTATACAAACCAAGACAATTAGGCCCTAAAATACGTATACCGTATTCCTTAGCAACTTTATCTACCTCGGCTTGCAAGTCATCGCCCTGCTCACCTATTTCAGAAAAACCGGCAGAAAAAAGTACAATAGACTTAACGCCTTTTTCACCACAGGCCCTTACAGCATCGGCCACGCCAGTGGATGAAATGGCTAAAATGGCAAGATCAACCTGAGTAGGAATTGAAGCCATATCAGGATAGGCTTTTAGCCCCTGAATTTCATCCCTGTTGGGGTTAACCGGATAAATAGCACCTTTGAAACCAGCCGCTAAATAATACGCGATCGGCCGCCCACCAATACGCGCGGGATTTGACGACGCGCCGATGATAGCCACCGCGCGAGGTTCGAAAAGCGCTTTTAAACCCATTTTTTATTTTCCTGACAGATAGCGTCTATAGTTATGAAAATTAACGAAGGCATTGAGTTTTTATTTACTCGCACCGTCAATAATATAATTTTCGTAACCGCTTGCGGCTTCTTCCATTATTTTTTGTCTATAGCTACCTAGGCCGCCTAAATAAAACATCACACTGTGTTTTTTACCTGGGATATTGGCACCAAAAATCCATGATTCTGCTTTTGGGAATAAGGTCATATGGGCAATTTCATGACAGGTGGCAGACCAACTCTCTTCGGCTTCTTTTTTAGCCTCAGCGACCATTTGATTATTGTTACGCATGTTGCCAATTAATTCAGCAATCCAGTCAACTTGTGTCTCGATGCTAGGCGGTAAGTTTGTAAATGGACCATCAGGGCCTAAAATCATGTGCATATTTGGAAAGCCAGGATTGCTCATTCCAATATAACTGCTCGGACCATCTGCCCACTTCTCTTTCATGCTAAGGCCATCACGGCCACGAATATCAATTTTGGTATAGCTACCATCAACGGCGTCGAAACCCGTTGCGTAAATCAATGCATCTAACTCAAACTCACCTTCTGTTGTACGAATACCTTTCTCGGTGAATTCAACAATCGGATTCGCTTTGACATCAAGTAAGGTGACGTTATCGCGGTTGTAAATCTCGTAGTAACCAGAATCACACAAGGGACGCTTTGCATAAAGATCAGTTGGCGTTAGTTTTTTTGCCGTTTCAGGATCAGTCACAATGGCTGCGATTTTTCGACGAATAAAAGCCGCTGCTGCTTCATTGGCGTCAGGGTCAATGGCAATATCAGAGAACGTTTCGAACATAAACCTAAAACCACCGCCATTTTCCCATGCGGCTTCAAATACTTTATCCGTTTCTTCCTGTGGTAAACCCGCAGCAGGAATGGTGCTTTCTTCAAAACCAAAGGCAACGTTCGAGTTAAATACCTGTTTCCACATTGGGCCATAATTGGCTTTAATATTATCTGAATATTCTTCTGAAATCGGGTGATTTCTAACCGGCACTGAATACTGTGGAGAACGCTGAAAAACGGTTAAGTGTTTCGCTTTAGGTGCGGTAGAGGTGATCACTTGAATACCCGTTGAGCCTGTACCAATAACGCCGACGCGCTTGCCAGAAAAATCAACGCCCTCTCTTGGCCATTGACCGGTGTGATAGACCTCACCTTTGAATTTCTCACGGTTTTTAAATGCCGGTACGTTAACCGCAGACAATAACCCTAAACCAGTGATTAAATGTTGTGCGGTTACTTTGTCGCCCTTATCTGTCTCTACGTCCCATAACTGTGTAGTTTCATTGAACACAGCTTTAGTTACTTTGGTATTAAATTGGTAGCTTTTTCTGATATCAAATCGATCAGCAAAATGATTTAGATAGGCAAATATTTCTGGTTGCGTTACATAGCGGGTCTTCCAGGTCCAGTCCTGTAATAACTGTTTATCGAATGACAGGCAATACACAAAACTTTCGGTGTCGGATAGGGCACCTGGGTAACGGTTCCAGTACCAGGTACCGCCGACGTCGGACGCATTGTCATAGCATTGCACGTTCATACCTAGTTCATCGCGCAATTTATGCGTCATGTACATACCACCAAAGCCGGCACCGACGATGACGGCATCAAAGTCCGCGGCTAATTTATTGTCTTGATTAGTCATTTTTATCTCTCTAGCTATTTATAATATTTGTTTAATGATTCAGTTAACTGTCAGCGTTATACTGCTGTATCGTCCTATAACGACTTATACCAATTGGCAAGCTTTTCAATTTCGTTGTCCGCCTCAGGCGCGCGACCCGCTAAAAATGGAAAAACGTGCTGCATTCCATCTGCTATCGATAGCGTTGAGTTTACGCCCGCTTCTGATGCCAATGAATGTAGTCGACGCGCATCGTCTAACAAGGTTTCTTCACCACCTGCATTGATATATAACGCCGGGTAAACGGAAAAATCTGCGTGTAGAGGGTTCGCTAATGGATTAGTTGTCTCATCCTGCTCAGCTAAGAACATTGAGGTCATTGCCTCTAATACAGGACGTTTTACGAGTGCATCGGTGGCATCGTTACTATCTAATGTTGATCCGGTCAATTGCATATCTAACCAGGGAGAAAAAGCAATCACGCTGCCCGGTAACGGCAAACCCAGCTCTCTAAACTTAAGTACCGATGCTACAGCCAAATTACCACCGGCTGAATCACCAGCGGTACTAATGTTTTTCGCCTCATAGCCACGCGCTAAGAGTTCTTTGTAAACAGCGGTTGCGTCGTCAATTTGGGCCGGAAAAACGTGTTCTGGTGCGCGCCTATAATCAATGACGACAGCCGTTGCGCCAAGTGCTTTAGCCACGTGCCCCGCCAGTTTTCGGTGACTTGAAGAAGAGCCTGTGACGAAACCACCGCCGTGTGTATAGAGTAAAACTTTAGCATTATCCGCATCGACCGGTAAGGCCCAAACAGCGTCGATACCCGCGAGCGTGTCGCTTTTATAAGTAACGCCT
>JBLIAQ010000176.1:0-3963 GCA_047634535.1 Cycloclasticus sp. | reverse complement strand
ACACCTCGGTGGTTACTATCAGCTGATCATTAAATTTTGCCGGCTTTATATAATCCATCTGGATCGCTCGAACGGCAAAGGCAAGCCCCTGATGGTCAATCAGCTCATCTTGCTCAAAGCCTTTTTCGCGTAAAAATTCGGTACGCGCCCTTTCCAGGTATTTCAGGTAATTGGCGTAGTAAACAATACCCTGCATATCGGTATCTTCGTAGTAAATTCTGACAGGCCAGTGGTGTGCGCTTTGCTGCATACGATGAACTGAACGCTTTACGCGTCTGCTGAAAAATCATCATCTGCCTCTGCTTCGGCTTGATGATGAGCAGGTACTTTGAGGCCAAGGTGCTGATAGGCATGTCGGGTAGCCATGCGGCCGCGCGAGGTTCTAATAATGTAGCCTTTCTGGATCAGATAGGGCTCTAGCACGTCTTCAACCGTGCCGCGTTCCTCACTCAGTGCGGCAGCCAAGCTATCGACGCCAACGGGACCACCGCCAAACGTGTCTATCAGCACGCTCAATAAACGACGGTCTAACTTATCAAAACCACTTTCATCAACGTCGAGCATCTTCAGCGCTTTCTTAGCGATATCGGCGGTGATAATGCCGTCGCCTTTTACATCGGCATAATCTCTCACCCGTCTTAATAAGCGGTTGGCAATTCTGGGCGTTCCGCGAGATCTAACGGCAATCTCCTCAGCGCCGTAGCGGTCTGCTTTCAGTGCCAGTATATCCATTGAGCGCTTAACGATTTTTGACAAATCCATGTCATTATAAAACTCCAGACGCTGCGTAATGCCAAACCGATCGCGTAGCGGCGAGGTCAATAAACCCGCCCGTGTGGTCGCGCCGACCAGGGTAAACTGCGGCAAATCCAGCTTGATTGAGCGCGCCGCTGGGCCTTCGCCAATCATAATATCCAGCTGAAAATCTTCCATCGCCGGGTACAATATTTCTTCTACCACGGAACTGAGACGATGTATCTCGTCGATAAACAATACATCGCCTTCTTCAAGGTTGGTCAGCAAGGCGGCCAGGTCACCCGCTTTTTCTAAAACTGGGCCTGAGGTTTGACGTAGGTTGACACCCATTTCATGAGCAATAATATGCGACAAAGTGGTTTTACCTAAACCCGGGGGGCCAAAAATAAGCACGTGATCCAATGCCTCTGAACGCGCTTTTGCGGCAGACATAAAAATCTCCATCTGCTCGCATATGGCCGGCTGGCCAATGTAATCGGCGAGTGTTTTTGGCCGAATGGCCCGATCAACCGCCTCATCATTCGCCAGGTTATCAGAACTTATTAATCGGTCGCTTTCTATCATATGCTGATGCCTTATCCTTTAGCGGCTGATTGTAAAGCAGAGCGGATAATTTGTTCGCTATTATCGCCTTCATTACTGACCGCGCGAACGCGCTTTTCGGCGTCCTGCGGTTTGTAGCCCAGCGCTACCAACGCGCTAATGGCTTCTTCTACTGGGGACACTGGTCGGTCTAACTGGCCTGCGGACATTAACGCCGAACCGCCGGTTTGCTCAGGCAATCGGTCCCGCATATCGATAATGAGTCGTTCGGCCGTCTTCTTGCCGATTCCCGGTAAACGAACCAGAGCAGTCACATTGCTATCCTTGATGCACGAGCAAAAATCCGCCGTACTCATTCCCGACAAAATCCCAAGCGCCACCTTAGGTCCAACACCGTTGACCTTAATTAAATTTCTAAATAAGGCGCGCTCGTGCTCGGTTAAAAAACCAAACAATATGTGTGCATCTTCTCGCACGACCAAGTGCGTACGGAGTGTTACCTGTTCACCCAGCGCGGGTAAATTAAAGAAACTGGACATCGGCGTTTCCACGTCGTAGCCAACGCCGTTCACATCAATCACCAGCAACGGTGCTTGCTTTTCATGGACCGTTCCGCGAAGAAAACCAATCACGCCAGGGCCTTTGTAGTCGCCTGATTGGTCTGGTCGGTATGGAAATGACATAGCGCCACGGCTAGCGCGTCACTCGCATCCATTTGCGGATCGCCCTGCAGCTTTAATAAAATCTTCACCATATGTTGCACCTGTGTTTTATCTGCACTGCCCTTACCGACCAATGCCTGTTTAATTTGTCTAGCCGCGTATTCATACACCTTGATATCGTCGTCATAAACGGCACACATGGCGGCTGCTCTGCCCTGGCCTAACTTCAAAGCAGAGCCCGCACTCTTGTGCATAAAAACTTGTTCTATCGCCAGTTCTTGCGGCTTAAAGTGCTGGACGATTTCGCGCACCCCCAGGTAGATTTTTTTCAACCGTTCGGGCAAGTCCCCAGCGCCCGTTCGCACACAGCCGCTATCGACATATTTAACGTTACGGCCGGACACGTCGATTAAACCGTACCCGGTGACCCTTGAACCTGGATCAATACCTAGAATTCGCATTTATTCTTCTACGGCTTGCATTGCCTGATCGGGAAAGTCGGCGTTTGAATAAACATTTTGCACGTCATCCAGGTCCTCTAGCGCGTCGAGAAAACGCATTATTTTCTCTGCATCTTTCATATCCACCGGCGACAGAATATCCGCGCGTAAAGTCACTTCGGCGTGCTCATGAGGAAAGCCCGCTGCCACTAAAGCATCGCGAATTGACATAAAATCTTCTGGCTGTGTAATGACCTCGAATGAACCATCATCGTGCACGATCACATCATCTGCGCCTGCTTCGAGGGCCGCTTCCATCAGGCTATCTTCATCCAGTTCGTTTGCGAGGTTAATAATGCCGAGTTTTTTGAACATATAATCGACTGAGCCAGTGGTGCCCAAATTGCCACCGCTTCTACTGAACGCGTGGCGCACTTCGGCAACTGTTCTATTTTTATTGTCGGTCAAACAATCAACTATGATAGCGATTCCCGCTGGTCCGTAGCCTTCGTAACGAATTTCATCGAAATTGTCAGCATCCGTTAAACCACTACCCTTTTTAATAGCGGTCTCGATGGTGTCCCTTTTCATGTTATTGGACAGGCCTTTATCTATCACCGCCCTTAAACGCGGGTTGTTTTCGGGATCAGGTCCCGCCGCCTTGGTGGCCACCGTGATTTCACGAATCAGTTTAGTAAATAATTTACCCCGTTTAGCATCCTGCGCGCCTTTTCGAAACCGGATATTTGCCCACTTACTATGACCTGCCATGACCCAACCTCTTCGCACATGATTCTAAAATGGAGAGTGTATCACTACAGTGAATTTTGATTAAGCGAAACCCGCTATGATTTAGCTCGCCATGCGGATGCGCGTTCCATGCAGCAAGGAAAGGTTGATTTCTTCTGCGCTGATACTACTGGGGAAATACACGCCGCTTATTTTGGCATTAAAGAAGCTGCAACCTTCTAAATTACAACCGCGTAAATCGACGCCCCTTAAATCGGCATTTTTAAAATAACAGCCCGATAAATCCAGACCGGTCAGATTTGCATTACGTAGATCAAAAGCACGAAATTTTGCATTGCTTAGATCAACATCCTCACCTCTTTGACGGCCTTCATTAAAAGCCCCTATATTTTCCTTCTTAAGAAGCATATACATCGCATTTGTTTTTTCTTCGAACATAACCCATTCCCTTTTTATATAACCAGCCTTAAGTGTAGCCGATACGGTAAAAATAACTAGCGTTAGCGTTTACGCATAAAAAAGCCCCGCTTAACGCGAGGCTTTTTTAAACTAACGTCGGAGGAGTCGGACTACATCATGCCGCCCATGCCACCCATACCGCCCATGCCGCCCATATCTGGCATACCGCCACCAGCTTCTGCAGGTTCGTCGGTAATCATTGCCTCTGTGGTAATCATTAAACCAGCAATAGACGCAGCATTTTGCAGTGCGGTTCTAGTTACTTTGGCTGGATCAAGAATACCCATTGCAATCATATCGCCATATTCACCGGTTGCAGCGTTATAACCGTAGTTACCTTTGCCTTTTTTTAC
>JBLIAQ010000175.1:0-3993 GCA_047634535.1 Cycloclasticus sp. | reverse complement strand
GTCAAAGAAAGCTTGAAGGCGCCTTTTTAGGTACTGGTTTCCCCTTTAAAAACAGCACCAATATTGAGCCTTACCTTGATATTTTCCGCGATATCTTCACTACCACATCTGGTGTTAGGCGCGCAGGTGCAGCTTCTTTAGATCTGGCTTATGTAGCCGCTGGTAAACTTGATGGTTTTTTTGAAATTGGTTTAAAACCCTGGGACTTTGCGGCAGGACTACTGCTGATCCAAGAAGCAGGTGGTGTCATCACTGACTTTTCTAACAATCACGATTACTTTAAAAGTGGTAATGTTATTTGTGGAAACCCCACTATGCACCGCGTGTTATTAGATAAGGTGAGCCCTCACGTTAAGAAAATAACCGGCTGATTCACTCAGTCAAAAACGTGTATTGCTTAGATATTAAGTAGACATAAAAAAACCGACGGCAATAGTATTGACGTCGGTTTTTTATTGTTTTGGCCTTATTACCGCTTTAGCCAGATTTGAAGCATTAGCGCCTAAGGAATTTTATCCAGCTCTTCTTGATCCACCACTACAACCATCAGGTCTGTCTTACTAATGCCTAGCGCCAAAGTAATCGGACTAGCGACATAAATGGATGAATACGTACCCACCACCACACCAACGATCAACGCTAATGCGAAATCGTGAATGATTTCACCACCGAAAATAAACAGTGCGATCAGCACTAATAAAGTCGTCAATGAAGTCATGATTGTTCTGCTAAGTGTTTGGTTTAGCGAGATATTGACTACATCAGTTGGACTACCCTTTCTTAACTTTCTAAAGTTCTCTCTAACGCGATCAAATACGACGATGGTGTCGTTTAACGAATAACCAATCACCGCTAAAATAGCCGCCAGTACGGTCAAATCAAATTCGAATTGAAATACCGAGAAAAAGCCCAATGTGATGATAACGTCGTGCGCGAGAGCGGCGACAGAACCTAATGCAAAGCGGTATTCAAACCGAAAGGTGACGTAAATAAGAATACAAATCAACGCATATAGCAGCGCTAAACCGCCGTCTTCTGATAATTCTTCGCCCACCTGTGGGCCAACAAATTCTGCTCGCCTTAACTCACCCTGCTGTGAAAACTGTTTATTGATTACGTCTAACATTTTATTGCTTAAAGCCGCAGTATTAAGCGCTTCATCTGGTAATAGCCTGATTAAAACTTCATTGGACGAACCAAAGTGTTGAACCACTGCACCGTTAAAATTAGCTTGATCAAGCAGGCCTCTTAATTCATCCAGTTTGACCGTCTCAGAAAAACCCATTTCAATTAATGTACCGCCGGTGAAATCAATTCCTTTTTTCAAGCCTTGAGTAGCCAATGAAGCAATTGAAATAATGATCAGTAAAGAGGATAGGAAAAACGCTATACGGCGCTTGCTCAGAAAATCAATTTTGATTGTGTTTTGATCGTTCATAATTAAATCTTCAGTGTGTCTAGTTGACGGTTACCATAGCTAGCATTAACCAGGGCTCTTGTACCCACAATAGCGGTAAACATGGACGTTAAAATACCAATACTCAGAGTAATGGCAAATCCTTTAATCGGTCCGGTTCCAAAGCCAAACAGGATGATCGCAGCGATTAAGGTAGTGATATTTGCATCGGCTATGGTCGAAAAGGCTTTCTCGTAGCCTGCATGAATACTGGCTTGTGGCGAATTACCGTTCTTCAGTTCTTCTTTTATACGTTCAAAAATCAATACATTAGCATCAACGGCCATACCCACCGTCAGTACGATACCCGCGATACCAGGCAAGGTTAATGTTGCTTGCAGTATTGATAAAATAGCCAGAATAAAAATCAAGTTAGTCGCCAGCGCGATATCCGCAAACAAACCAAATGTTTTGTAGTACACCGCCATAAAAATAAGCACCAAGACAAAACCAATCAATACGGAGTAAAAGCCTTTATCAATATTATCTTGCCCTAAGCTCGGGCCAACCGTACGTTCTTCAACAATATCAATTGGTGCTGCTAGTGCACCTGCCCGCAGCAATAGCGCCAGATCGCGCGCTTCTGCCGTATTATCCAGGCCAGTCGTTTGGAAACGATTACTAAAATGGCCACGAATAGTCGCAACGTTAATGACTTCTTCTACAATCGATTTAACACGAACGGGCTTGCCGTCGATCATTTTGGTTTCTGTTCTGTTTTCGATAAACACAACGGCCATCGGCTTGCCCACATTTTCCCTCGTGGTTTTACTCATTTTCTTTCCGCCAGGGCCGTCTAAGGAAACAGAAACCATCGCCGAACCGGTGTCGCTTTCAATACCAGAAGAGGCATCAACAATTTCACTGCCAGTCACGATCACCTGTTTCTTTAGCAGGACCTGACCACCTTCTCGGCTGTTATACAGTTTAGAACCAAGCGGAACCCTGCCAGCAGCAGCGGAAGACACGCTGTGTTCGGTATCAACCATATGATATTCAAGCGTCGCCGTCGCACCTAGAATTTCTTTTGCGCGTGCGGTATCTTGAACACCTGGTAGTTCAACAACAATACGGTTATCACCCTGTTGTTGAATAACGGGTTCAGCGACGCCTAGTTCATTAACTCTGTTCTTTAGCGTAATGATATTTTGCTGCAGCGCGAATTTGCGAACATCCCTGATTTCATTCTCGGACATTGCGGCAATTAAGGTTGGCGTAGAAGACTCTGCAGACCCTGGAATGAAATCCCATGTGCGAAACTGGCTGCTCAGTCCTTCTAGCGCCTCATCATGAATGGTCTGATTTTTAAATTTAATATTAATTTTTCTATCATCAATGACCACACTCAAATACCTGAGCTTGTTTTCCCTTAGAAATTGCCGAATATCTGTCGCATTGCGATCCACCGCCTGTTTTTCAGCTGCCTGCATATCCACTTCCAATAAGAAGTGCACACCGCCTCGCAAATCAAGCCCCAAATACATAGGAGAGGCATTGAATGAACGAAGCCACTGTGGCGTAGCTGGCGCTAAGTTCAACGCCACTACATAGTTTTTATTCAACTTAGCCTTGATGATATCGGCCGCTCTAAGCTGGTCTTCGGTATGACTAAATCGTAATAAAAGTTGTTCTTCAGTGAGTTCATTACTCAACGGCTGAATATCAGCTTTCTGTAACTCCTGCTTCACATTGACTAATAAACCACTGTTAATAACCGCACCCCTTAAAGGTGAAATCTGAACAGAGGGGTCTTCGCCATAAATATTAGGCAAGGCATAAATACAAGCAACCGCTAGTGTTGCTACTAACAGTATGTTTTTCCAGGCAGGAAAGTGATTCATCATGACAACAGCTCGTTTAACGGTTTATTTTTTAGGTTTTGCGTCTAATTTAACGGCAGATTTATACGTCCCTTTGGGCATTACCGATGCTATCGATGATTTCGAGACTTGTATTGACATATTATTGCCTATTTCCAGCGTGATGAAATGATCACCTACTTCTGTAATTTTTCCTAATACACCGCCACTGGTTACAATTTCGTCACCTTTGGCAGCTGCTGCTATCAATTTTTTATGGTCTTTGTTACGTTTTTGTTGTGGGCGAATTAAAAGAAAATAGAAAATAGCAATCAACGCCACTGGAAAAATTAAACCTTCAAAGCCTGGCTGCGATGCTGCCTGTGTTGCTGATTCATCGGCTGCTACGCTGTTTGGTATTAAAAAATCGAACATGTCTTCTCCTAAAATTAGTTTAAATTCAATATGGCATTATGCCACAGCATCCTTGGGTTTTCCGCGTTGCTGATAAAAATCAACAACAAATTCCGTTAACTGCTCTTCTTCAATGGCTTTTCGTAAGCCACGCATCAAGTCCTGATAATAATGCAGGTTATGAATGGTGTTTAATTGCGAGCCTAAAATTTCTTTGCACTTATCTAAATGCCTTAAATACGAACGCGAATAATTCTTGCAGGTATAACACTCGCACTCCTCATCCAGCGGGCGCGTATCAAACTGATACTGTTCATTTCTTAT
>JBLIAQ010000174.1:0-4007 GCA_047634535.1 Cycloclasticus sp. | reverse complement strand
GATGAGCCGATTTTTCGAGCTCCGTTTATGGCCTTTTTCTGTCTTGGTTTTCCAGCCATTTCAACCGGTATCGCGCAACGGGTTGCACGAGATTTAAAGCAACGCGTCGAATCGCGCCAACGTATTCTATACAATATGAAGGAATGGGAGTCTCCCGTTGCACAACGTAATCTCGCTGAAGTGATGGTGAAGGTCGATGCAATTGAGGCGATGAATGAGCGATACGTGAACCAACTTGAAGAATGGATTGCGGCAGGTACACCCGGGGTGTCAGTTCAAGAGAAAAATAAAATGGGTGCCTGGCGTTCGCATATTGCTAAGGAGGCTTCAGATTTGGCGTTTCACGCGATGAATTTATTGGGTGCTTCTGCCACAGGTAGTGGCGATCCAATGGAAATAGCAGCACGCGACGCATTTATGGTTTATATTCATTTAGGCCAAATTTACGAAGACAATATGTTGGCTTATGGCCGAACTCAATATGGTTTATCGGGGCACCCGCTGCTTTAACTATTCCCGACTGATCAAAATTGTGTATGGCCGCACTAAAATCAATGCGGACATATACGTTAAATATTAAGGTTTTTAATGGAAACAACACATACGGGCCACATTACTTATACAGCGCCTGTCAGCAAAGGTATTATTTTAATTAAGGTTAAACTGACAGAACCCGACACGGTTGATTTTAGGGCGGGTCAATATTTAGCTGTGTTATTACCCGATGCTGAGAAAGTCGCTTATTACTCCATCGCTTCTTCACCCAATAAAAAAGGTACGGTTGAGTTATTGGTTAAAGAAGATAAGCTGGGCGCAGGAGCGTCTTATTTATTCTCTTTAAAAGCAGGTGATTTAATTAATTTACGCATGCCGATGGGCGATGCCTTTTTAAGAGAAGACAGCGAGCGGAATATTATTTTTGTCGCCGGCGCATCCGGAGCCAGTTATATCCGTTCGATGATCCATTATCTGGATGAATCGAATTTGTTGCAGAATAGGCAGGTCTATTATTTTTTGGGGACGCGTGAGGAAGACGAGCTGATGGAGTCCGAGTATATGCATCAGTTGGCCGAAAAATATAACGATTTTCATTTTATCCCCGCGTTATCTCATCAACAGGACTGGGAGGGCCACACGGGCTTGATTACTGAAGTCATACAGCGGGTGATGCCGCCTAACCTGTCAGATTGGGAGGCCTACTCGGCGGGTTCGCCCGCGATGGTAGAGGCGGTTGCAAAAACCTTGATCAACGACAAACGTTTGCGTTCGGATAGTTTTTATTCTGATTTGTACGTTGCTGACAGCTAAAAATCGATTGATGGCCGGGCTGATGAAAAGCTGTAATAGCTTTATCTGTCGCTGAATAAAGTCTTAATTTTGAAGAGCACTTCATCAGCTAGTTAAGTTGTTTATCATTTGATAAAAGGCAAGACCCTCTTTTGATGAAAAAAGTAGCTAAACAAACTAAAACGTTTGTCAGGGCTTTACTTTATAGGCTGGCATGAAGATTGCTTTTCTTACGAGACCTATGACTGAGAAAAAAATTACTGAAATTGCAGGTATTAAAGGCTCAAGGTACGTTCGCGTTACCAAAGTGCTGCACGATAAATACGTAGAATTTGAGTTTTCGATCAATGACCCGACCATTCACGTTGAATTGGTGCTTCCTTTTGAGCATTTTAAAACGTTTTGTGACGCCAATCAGGTACAGCATTTAACGCCAGAGCAAGAAGCGGCTGTTGAATACGACAAGCTGAAATGGCGTTTTGGCGTGCCAGGGTTTGACGAAGTATCACTAATCTAAAACCAACAGCTTAAATATTAGAGTTAAGAGAGGAACAAATGAGCATCGAAATTTCGGCAAAATCCATAACACCCGTTCGCTTGACGTATGGAAATTTAGAGGAAAGATTTGGCGGTAAGAAACCTGCGTCTCGTTATCAGGAGGCTGTTTATGATGTTCAGCCTACGGCTAACTTTCAATACCGCCCGCTATGGGATAAAAATCACGAACTTTACGATGTTAGTCGGACTGTTATCGTGATGGAAGATTGGTACAGCTTCGCCGATCCTCGTCAGTATTACTACGGTTCGTATACGATTGCGCGTTCAAAGCAGCAAGAAGTCGCCGAGCATAATTTTAATTTTGTTGATCAGCGAGATTTATTCGACTCTGTACCAGATAGCGTAAAGCAATCTGTACGGGATATTTTAGTGCCGCTTCGCCACGTTGAATGGGCAGCAAATATGAATAATTGTCAGATTACCGACGAATGTTATGGCGCTAACTTTAGTTCAATTGCGATGTTTAACGCGATGGATAGACTGGGTATGGCGCAATATGTCACGCGTATTGGTTTGTTGCTGGATGGTAATGAAGACACCTCGCTTGTCGACGCTAAAAAAGTCTGGATGGAGGCTGCTGAATGGCAAGGCCTTCGTCACGCGATAGAAGATATGTTCGTCCTCGACGACTGGTTTGAATTGATGGTGGCGCAAAACTTCGTGTTAGATGGCCTGATCTTTCCACTTTTATACGACCGATTTGAGAAAAAATTGACTAAGGAGGGTGGTGCCACAATCGCCATGCTGACGGAGTTTATGGACGACTGGTATAAAGAAACGGTACGTTGGACCAATGCGCTGGCAAAAGTTACGGCAAAAGAATCCGCTGCGAATCAGGCGCTGCTATCGGGCTGGGTTTCTAAGTGGGTAGATCGGTTGTCTGTAGCCCTAGAGCCTATCGCGATTAAAGCATTTGGTGAGGATGGCATTAATGAATTGGCTGAAGTAAAAAGTGAACTACTAGAGCGACTCGCTAAACAGGGCGTTACGGTTTAAATAGGAGATGGGTATGTCAGGTAAAAAGAATACGGTGTTTTTGATTTTACAAGATAATGAAGACGCACGCCCTATCATCGAGTCTGTCGAACAGGATAACCCAGATGCCAACATACAGTATCAGCCAGGTATGGTACGTATGGAAGCGGCCGGCCGTTTGATCGTCAATCGCGAGACCGTTGAAGAAAATATTGGCCGCGAGTGGGACGTTCAAGAACTACATTTAAATCTTATTTCATTGGCGGGTAATGTTGATGAAGATGACGATAAATTTGAAATTAGCTGGCACTAAGCGCCGGTTATATAGAGGATAGAAGAATGCCAGCAAAAAAACTAAATTTACGTAAACGATACGAATTACTCACTCGTGGAATGGGCTGGGAGACGAGCTACCAGAAAATGGATGACGTTTACCCGTACGATTCGTTCGAGGGTATCAAAATAACGGATTGGGATAAGTGGGAAGACCCTTTTCGTTTAACCATGGATTCGTACTGGAAGTACCAGGCTGAAAAAGAGAAGAAGTTATACGCGGTTATTGATAGCTTTGCGCAAAATAATGGCCAAACTAACCTGGCGTGTGCCAGTTACCTCAGTGCAATTAAATTATTTATTACGGGTGTTACGCCTATTGAATACGCGGCTCACCGTGGTTTTGCTCATTTGGGTCGTCATTTTAGAGGTGACGGAGCGCGTATAGCCTGTCAAATGCAGGCGATTGATGAGTTACGTCATCAGCAAACGCAAGTGCATACGATCAGTCATTACAATAAGCACTTTAATGGTTTACATGACCCTTTTCACCAGTTTGACCGAGTATGGTATTTGTCTGTGCCAAAATCATTTGCGGAAGACGCTATGACGGCTGGCCCATTCGAGTTTATTACTTCAATTTCTTTCGCGTTTGAGTACGTACTGACCAACTTACTGTTCGTACCGTTTATGTCGGGTGCCGCGTACAACGGAGATATGGCGACGGTGACCTTTGGTTTCTCGGCGCAGTCAGACGAGTCTCGTCATATGACCCTGGGGCTTGAAATCATTAAATTTATGCTGGAGCAGCACGAAGATAACTTGCCTATAGTGCAACGCTGGATGGATAAACATTTCTGGCGCGCGTACCGACTATTAGGCCTCGTTGCAGCGATGCAAGACTACATGTTGAC
>JBLIAQ010000173.1:0-4025 GCA_047634535.1 Cycloclasticus sp. | reverse complement strand
TCATGCAAAAGTCTAACCGAGGTAATCGTCGTAATGACTACCTCGGTTAGCGTTTCGCAATATTTAAGCTAAACCTTCTTCTTTTAACGCTTGTTGTACCGCAGGACGAACAGCAACACGGCCTTGAAATGCCTGTAGCGTTGGCCATGGGGCCAGATCAAACTCAAAGTATGGACACCAGCCAAGGATGGTAAATAAATACGCATCGGCCACGCTATATTGTTCACCCAATAAGTAATCGTTATCGCCAAGAGCTGAGGCCAGTTGATTTAAACGGTTACTAAACGCTTCGACGAACATGCCTTTCGCCTCGTCGGGCATAGCGGGGTTAAATAACGGCGAAACGCCTTTGTGTAATTCAGCGGATAAAAAGTTAAGCCATTGCTGTAGTCGAGCGCGCTCAAAAGTTCCTGCCGCGGGTACGAGATTTTTTTCAGGCGTCTGGTCAGCCAAATACTGCACAATGGCCGGCCCTTCAAATAATAGTTCACCGTTGTCCAAACCTAAAGCAGGTACGTAACCGTAGGGGTTTACGCTGAAATAATCGCTGCCATCCTCGACGGTATGGCTGGCTAAATCTACCTTTACCAATTCATAGGGTAAGCTCGTTTCGCACAGCACGATATGGGGAGATAAAGAGCAAGCTGCTGGAGTGTAATAGAGTTTCATAGAGTTTCATCCTCAAAATAAATTAATGTTTAATAGCCTTGCTAGCAAAGTTATTGCGGGTTTTATTTCAATTATTTTTAAACTGAACGTGAGCCGATTGTATATTCTGCGTGGGACGCAAGCAATAAATAAGACTATGATTATGTTTATTTGCAAATACGTGTTTGCTAACATAGGTCGGTCGAAAAACGATAACAAAAACAGGAGAAGTTTAGATGAAAGCATTAAAAAACTGGATGGTCGCCGTGGGCGTGTTTTATATACTTAATCTAGTGCTGTTATGGCCATCTATTTGGGCACCACAATTACCGGGTATGTACCCAGGGGTTGAGCTTTATCAAGCTGAGCCGATCTTTCAACTATTATTAGATGCGTGGTTAATTGTCGGCCTTGGCCTGGCTGCGATCGGTGTCGTGTTATTGGTCGGTTCTCGCCAACCCTTGCGTTACTACGCTGGGCTGCTGCCTATCGTTCTTATAACTGAAACGTTATTCAGTATTTGGGACATATACAGTGCCATGTATTACGAAGCGATGGAACTGGCGGTAATCACGCTGGTGATACACCTTATCATTATTGTTTCTGGCGTCTGGGTATGGAAAAAAATACCGGCGCTTGAGAAAAGTGCCTGAGTCACGATATGACTAAGTACCTTTTTGTGGAATAGTTGATATGAACGCAAAACCTAAACAAAAGATGGATGCACGCTATCTAATTGGCAGTCTGATGTTATCGATTGGCCTATACGGATTCTATCTAGCCGGGCCGTGGAACTGGCTAGGGGTGTTTGCATTTATCGTTGTACTCAGCCTGGATGTGGGTTTTCCGCGTGATGAAGCACCTCGTTCGGTGGACTCGGGTGGCTTGCAAAATATGGTGCTGTATTTGCAGTTGCCCTTAATTATTGCTCTCTGGCTCCTGTTCGCGGAAATCTTGGCAAAAGGAGATAGTAGCGTAATTGAAATAAGCGGCGCGATATTGTCTATCGGTTTTTTGAGCGCCTTAGGTGGCTTACCACCTTCGCATGAACTGATGCATCGAAACGGACGTTTTGCGCGTTTTTATGGCAGCCTTTATTTAACTATTTTCTTGTTACCGATGAGTGACCTTGGCCACGTTCAGGGGCACCACCTTAAAGTGGCTAGTTCAGAAGATAGCGACACGCCACGACGAGGAGAGCTCGTTTATACCTTCGCCTTTAGGTCATTATGGGGTCAGATGAGCGATTCGTTTAAGATGGAGAGACAGCGGCTGATGAAGTTAAAAAGACCTCTTCTTTCACCAACGGGGCGTTTTTTCCAATCCTTGATGACGGTATCATTATGGCTTGGTATCTGGTTTTATGTAGCGGGTATCGCCGCCTTACCGATATATTTATTAACAATGGTCATACTATATCTAGTGCTCGGTGGTTTTAACTATACGCAGCATTACGGTTTAATTAGAGAGATCGGCAGGCCGATTGAGGTGAGGCACTCATGGAATCAGTTAAAACCATTTAGTCGCGCTCTATCGTTTGAGATTTCCAATCATTCTGAACATCATTTAATTCCTACCCGATTTTATACGGACCTAAAGCCCTGCCCCGAGGGTCCGCAACTGCCCAGTATCGCGTTGTGTTTTGTAAGTGCATTTGTACCGCCGATATGGGAGAAATTTATAGTAAAACCAAGATTAAAGTATTGGGATGAAAACTTTGCAAATGAGCAAGAACAGGTATTAGCAGCCGAAGCTAATAAACGTGCTGGTTGGGCCAATACTTAACCGTTATATCTTGTTTTAACGGGTTAAAAGTTTAAGTTTTTTACGCTTTTACTTGACCTTTAGCCTAAGGCTAATACAATACCCATCCTCACGCGCCAGTAGCTCAGCTGGATAGAGTACTCGGCTACGAACCGAGCGGTCAGGGGTTCGAATCCCTTCTGGCGCACCATACATAAAACCCTCCTTCTGGAGGGTTTTTTGCTTTCCCTCGTTTGGCTAAGTTTGGATAAACGTTAATTTTTTGACGTCATTTCTCAATTCACCAGCTAACAATTTGATATTAAAAACAATTTCAAAATAGAGTGAAAAATATAAAATACTATATGTAGATGTTTTAAAAAAAACTACCACATCATCTTGTGTTTTGAAGGGAAAACTCTTAATCTAGCAACTCTGAGGCATAGGGAATATGTCACTTATAAAATATAAAAAACAACCAGCGGGGAAGTTATGACGACAGCTAAATTGAAAATAGTGAAAGATCAGGTGCCTAATATTGAATTTCAATCGGCCTCGATGGATATCTGGGATAAAAAGTACTGTTTAAAGAAACAGGATGGTTCGCCGGTTGATAACTCAATACAGGATACCTACGACCGTGTGGCAACAGCGATCTCTGAGGTGGAAGAAACGGCAGAAAAACAGGCGTATTGGCACGACCAGTTCGTTTGGGCGTTAAAACACGGCGCTATTCCCGCCGGCCGCATCATTTCTAATGCCGGTGCCAGCGCCTATAAACCAGCGACTTCAACTATTAACTGTACCGTGTCGGGCTCTATCCGTGACTCGATGGATGATATTCTGGGTAAAACGCACGAAGCAGGGCTGACGCTAAAAGCTGGCTGTGGTATCGGTTATGAATTTTCAACCCTAAGGCCAAAAGGCGCCTACGTGTCTGGTGCGGGCGCTAATACCTCGGGGCCTTTATCGTTTATGGATATATTCGATAAAATGTGTTTCACCGTGTCTTCAGCCGGTGGGCGTCGTGGCGCGCAAATGGCGACGTTTGACGTGGCTCACCCCGACGCGCGCGATTTTGTTCGTGTTAAGCGCGAAGACGGCCGCTTACGCCAGTTTAACCTGTCACTGTTGATCACCGACGATTTTGTTCAGGCGGTAAAAGACGACGCCGATTGGCCTTTGGTTTTTCCGATATTGGCGAAAGAAATGGTTGCTTCTGAGCTTGATTTAAATGATACCGATAAAGTGCTATGGCGCGAATGGCCCATTACAGAAGGTTATATAGTGAACGACGTCGGTCTGGTCGCTTGCAGAATATATACCGTCATCAAAGCGCAGCGTATGTGGGAAACCATTATGGCGTCCACTTACGACTACGCAGAACCGGGCTTTATCCTGATCGATAAAGTGAACGAAATGAACAATAACTGGTTCTGCGAAAACATCCGCGCCACCAACCCTTGCGGCGAGCAGCCATTACCACCGTATGGTTCATGTCTATTAGGTTCGGTTAACCTTACCAAGTTCGTCACGGCGCCGTTTACTAAAGACGCGGCCTTTGACTGGGAAAACTTTCGCAAAACCGTAAGTATCTTTACCCGTATGCTCGATAACGTGGTCGAAATTAACGG
>JBLIAQ010000172.1:0-4035 GCA_047634535.1 Cycloclasticus sp. | reverse complement strand
GCGCTTTCTCCAGCCTGTCGCGAGACCAACGTTAAACGCGAGACAGAACTCATGCTCGGTAAGGCTTCACCTCTAAAGCCAAAACTGAGTACCGACTCTAGATCAAGGAGTGATTCGATTTTACTGGTCGCGTGCCTGGATAACGCTAAACTTAAATCTAATTTATTAATACCCGAACCGTCATCAGTCACGCGTATTAAACGCGAACCACCCTCTTCAATTTCAATGGATACCTGCGACGCACCCGCGTCTAAAGAATTTTCAATGAGTTCTTTAACCGCTGAAGCCGGGCGTTCGATGACTTCTCCGGCGGCGATTTGATTGATCAGCTGTGGGGGTAACTGTTTAATAGACATAGATTTTCGATACTTAGATAACTGTGTAGATGACACACATTGTATCGAAGTATCGAAAAAAAACTAACTAGGTATTTGAATAACCTGCCCAATGCGAATACGACTTGTTTCCATCTTATTCACTTTTTTTAAAGACGTCAGCGAGACCTGATGCTGCTGGGCAATAGCGGATAAGGTGTCACCCTTTTTAATTTTGTAACTAGCCTTTGCGATGCGCGTCGTAGGGGTTGAAGGCAAGCGTTGATGGGCAAAATAAGTTTTAATACCGCGTAAAATTGCTGTTGCGGTTTTTGTCTGGTGTCTGGTGTCACGAAGCTTCGCTTCTTCCTTAGGGTTGGAAATAAACGCCGTCTCCACCAGTATTGAAGGAATATCCGGCGATTTAAGCACCATAAAACCAGCGTGCTGTACCTGTTTTTTATGCACATGACCGACGTCTTTTAAGTTTTTTAAAACTTCACCCGCTACCGTTGCACTGGCATCTTTTGTTGCGTTTTGTGATAAATCCAGCAACACCGAAGCCAACATATCGTCTTTATCGTCCAAACTCACGCCACCGACCAAATCGGCCGCGTTTTCGCTATCGGCCAACCACCTTGCCGCCTCACTACTCGCGCCTCGATTCGACAGCACATAAACCGATGAACCCTTGGCGGCCCGATTTTTAAACGCATCAGCGTGAATCGAAACAAGCAAATCAGCCCGAGCTCTACGCGCTTTTTCCATCCGCTGGCGCAATCCAATATAGTAGTCGCCCGAACGTACCAAATAAGCGAGCATATCGGGCTCCCTGTTAATTTGAGAAGCCAGTTTTTTTGCTATCGCTAATACCACGTCTTTTTCACGAGTGCCCCTTCTACCCCTGGCACCTGGGTCTTCACCGCCGTGCCCAGCATCGATGGCTATAACCCATTTTTTGTTTTTTGAGCTTTTCGCTGCCTTCTTAATAACAGCCGGCCTCGTCTCCGACTGTCTCTGTTTAGGGTATAAATCGATCACTAAACGGTGGCCATAACTGGCGTTAGGTTTTAGCAAAAAGCTCTTCGCCTGAATGGTCGTTTTTAAGTCGATCACCACGCGCAAATCATTTTTATTGCGCGCTGCTTGCCGCATGACGCTAACAACCTCATGGTTAGACGAGATGGTTGGCAACGCTGTATCGAAGGCGATACCGTCCAGATCAAGGACCAGACGCGATGGATTATCCAATGTGAAAATTTTGTGCTCGACTGGAGCGCTAATGCCAAGCACGATACGGGTATGGTCTGGCGCCGTCCAAAACCGTAGTGAATCGACCTTCTTAGCTGATCCCGCAAATACCGACGGGCTCAATAACATCATTAACAATATTGAGAAAATTACGGCGAAAAATGGGCGTGTGTGGAGTGTTTTCATAAGTTTTATTGTATAAAAAATACGTGCGATCTCCGAATAAACTACAAGGTTTTTTCGAGAATAGTTCTTCAACTAACTGTTTGTCAAGTATTTTTTATAGTCCTAACGATGAACTGACGAGTAGTTCACGTTCGCTTCCATTAATTTTTATCTCAATCTGTATATCCGGTTTAGGTAATAAACCGTCACCCTTCTCGGGCCACTCGATAAAACAAATTGAATCGTCGATTAAATAATCGCGTATCCCCATATACTCCAACTCTTCAACGTCCATCAGGCGATATAAATCAAAATGAAAAACGCTTTGCTCGTTAATGCTATACGGCTCAACGATATTATACGTAGGGCTTTTAACCGCGCCCGAGTGACCTAATCCGCGCAAAATACCACGTACCAGAGTGGTTTTTCCTGCACCCAGATTACCCACTAAAAAAACTACCATACCAGGCTTAAGCTGAGCCGCCAGCTTATTACCCGCGGCTAACATGGCCTCTTCATCTTTAATATTCATTCATTAACTCTCGAATATAGGGCATTAAATCGCTCGCTAACAAGCCTTTTTCACCCGCAAGTGCAGCGCGATCTCCCGCTGTTGCATGAATAGTGACGCCTAATTTAGCCGCATCAATCAGGCTATAACCCTGCGCCACCAAACCTGCGATAACCCCCGTTAAGATGTCCCCCATGCCACCAGACGCCATGCCGGGGTTTCCCGCCGCGCTAACAAACACTTTGTCGCCGCCACAAACCAAACTACCCGCACCTTTTAGCACGATAACGCCGCCATATTGCTGTTGTAATTTTTTAACCGCTGAAAAGCGATCTTGCTGAACTTCAGCCGTGGTGCAACTCAGTAACCTAGCTGCTTCGGCTGGGTGCGGTGTCAATACCCAGTGAGTCTTTTTGTACGGTTGTTTTGCCAATAAATTAAGCCCATCGGCATCCAACACCAGGGGAATATCCAGGCCTAGCGCCGCTTCAAATAAATCATACGACCAGGCCGTTTGCGCCAGACCCGGCCCTACACCCAGCACGGTACATCTAGCGGCGAGTTGCCGAAGTTCCGACCGTTTATCAACCCGATGGCACATTAACTCGGGCCGAGCCACGCTTATTAACGCTGCATTTTCTGCACGCGTCGCGATACTCACCAGTCCAGAACCTACCCTTAAAGCGGCTTCGCCCGCTAGCCGAATCGCCCCGCTGTAACCACTATCACCACCCACCATTAATACGTGGCCATAATCGCCTTTATGCGAGTTTTTAGCGCGAGGAACAAAGATTTTTTTCAACGCCTCGAGTGATAACAACTCGGCCCCGGCTTGTTGGCTACTAACCACCTGCTCGTTAACTGATAAATCATTCAACATAACGTCCCCCGCATAAGTCACTCCATCCGCTGTATATAAACCCTGTTTTAGCGCGATAAAACTGATCGTTTTATCCGCCAGTACTGCCCCCACTTCCGCGGAGCCGGTATCGGCGTTTAAACCCGAAGGAACATCAACCGCCAAAGTAGCTAGTCGCGCGCTATTGATTAAATCAACGACGGCTAAAAATTCACCACTTAAAGGCTTGCTCAAGCCAGTACCAATTAATGCATCGACGATGACACCGGAACATAGCTCAGCTGGCAAGGCGCTGGTCACCCGCCCTATTTCGCTAAATTCCTTGAACGCGCTTAACGCATCAGCGGTTAATTTAGCACCATCAAACACCGCATAGACCTGTGGCTGAATACCCGATTCAAGCAGTAATTTAGCCAATACGTACCCATCTCCAGCGTTATTCCCAGCGCCACAAAAAATATGTACCGCGTCTTTATGCGCCGGTATTGTTAACACCTCGTCAAAGAGAACCTGTCCCGCCCGCTTCATTAAATCAAGCCCCGTAATGGGCATGCTCTGCACCGCCAGCCGATCCATTTCGCGTACTTGTTCGACTGTAAATAAAGGTAATGGCATGAAGAATTATTGGTCAATCAATAGGGTTTTAATTCTAATGCATCCCCGCTCGCTAAGTCTTGCTTAATAACGAGTTTTGCGCCCGCTAGTTAAATTGCCAAACAGGCTAACCCCTTTGATTTTCAGATTTCACCCTGAAGGGCGAGTTACCCTACTAATAGAATTAGTATTTTACTCTGAGCCTAATTATTTTCCGGTCGGTAAAAAAAGCATACACGGCAATCAGCAAAATTGTTTTAGTGCCGACCATATTCATCGCGGCAATACGGTCGTAAACCGTTGGTCCCGACAAGGCACGCGCCAGTGCCAGCAAAATAGTA
>JBLIAQ010000171.1:0-4094 GCA_047634535.1 Cycloclasticus sp. | reverse complement strand
GTTACGGGGCAGACTATGCCTTCCGACACACCGGGGCGCTTAAGCATGAGCGTACGCAAACCAGTAGGTGTTATAGCCGCTATTACGCCCTTTAACGTTCCTTTGATTAAGGCGGCAAAACTAGTCGCTTCTCCACTGGCTACCGGTAATACCGTCGTACTTCTTTCATCAGAAGAAGCCCCTTCCCTGTCGTACCGGTTTGCACAACTGCTACACGAGGCTGGTTTCCCTGCAGGTTCTGTCAACGTGGTGTCAGGTTTCGGCGTTGATGTCGGTGACACGCTAAACAGCCACCCACTCGTCAGAACAGTAATGTTCACCGGTTCAAGCCGTGTTGGTAAACATATTGGTGAACTTTGCGGTCGCCATATGAAACACGCTGTCTTAGAACTTGGCGGCAAAAGCCCGCTCGTTATTCTAGCCGATGCTGATCTTGACCTCGCGGTAAAAACCGCCATTTTCGGCATGTTCCTGTATCAAGGACAGGCTTGCATGGCTTCAAGCCGTATTATTGTTGAAGAAGCCATTTATGACGAATTTCTGGCAAAATACAAGGCCGCTGCTAGCAACCTGTCTATGGGTGATTTGCGCGAGATGTCGACCATTCTTGGCCCGATTATTTCGCCGCGTCAGCGTGACCGCGTTCGTACTCATATTAAAGATGCCGTTGCAAAAGGCGCAACGCTAGTGACGGGTGGCGAATGGGAAGGCAACCGTTGCCAACCCACTATTCTGACTAATATCAGCAAAGAAATGACCGTTTGCCAGGAAGAAACCTTCGGCCCAGTCACCTCCGTCTATTCTGTAAAAAATTACGACGAAGCACTTACGATGGCCAATGACACACCCTACGGCTTAAGCTCTGCCATCATCACGAACGACCTCAACAAGGCCTTAGACTTTGCTGAAAATATTGATGCCGGTATGGTTCATATTAACGCACCTACCCTGCACGATGAACCACACGTACCCTTTGGTGGCACGGGTGAAAGTGGCTTTGGACGCGAAGGAGTAGAAGTAGACGTAGACGCACTCACCGAATGGAAGTGGATAACCATCCAGCTACCCAACGCAGACGCCGGGCATTAATACCAACCGTAGTTAAAAAAAGAGCAGCCAATAGGCTGCTTTTTTTATGCATTCGATTTACTATGAATAACGTTATCCAACAAAGGAACAGCACCATGATTAAACCCGCCAGTGAATTTATAGCCGAAGCTCAAAAAAACTGCCTTTGTGTCGACGTAGCCAGCGCAAAAAGTCTTTTTGATAATAATAGCAACGCCGTGGTCATAGACGTACGCGAACCCGCCGAAGCCGAGCAATCCAAACTGACCTGCTCAATTAATATTCCGCGCGGTTTACTTGAAATGAAAGTCCCCAACCACTGTACCGATCCGCATATGGCCATCCTTCTCCATTGCGCCGCTGGTGGCAGAGCATCACTAGCCGCGGCAAGGCTTAAAGAAATGGGTTACACCAATGCGCACGCGATTACAGCCAAGTTTGATGATATAAAAAAAGCGTTTGATTAAAATCTGACAAATCCGCTATTACCGGGGATATGGTGAATTCACCCTGACTTAGAGTTATCAAGCTGGCTTATATCTGAGCACTTGATTTCCCCTTATGATTTATGGCAGGCAAAAAACGTATTAAACTTGATACCGCGCAGAAAATTATTATTAACGCTGCATAAAAATCATGCTGGGCCACATTATCGTTATTGGGCGTTAAATTCGAGCCTTTTAATAATAAAATTGATGATCAATGATCACATCAGCCAGCGTTTTTTGATCAACAAATAGGACAGGTAAAACATTAGTGAACCTAAAAGAAATAAATAGACCCAGTCAAAAGTCATATCTATCAACCTGCCGTCTTCCAGCAGTATAGCTTGAAGAGGCTCATACAATTGGTATGAAGGTAGCAACGGTGCTACAGCGGTCAACTTTTGTGAGACATCGGACATAGCAGAAGGCAGCAGGTGCGGCAAAAAAAAGATAACGCCCAACGTTCTGGCGCTGGCTTGAGTACGACAGAGAAAACCGAGAAAAATTCCGTAGGCGCTGAAACAATAACTACCCACAAGGATAAAAGCGATATAGTCGAACAAATGTACGGGGCCAAAGTTACCTAACAGATGTAGAAATAAGACAGCTGTGATAATCAGCACCATCCCCAAAATTAATTTGGCGAACAGCCATTGGATTTCGTGTATTGGCGTCTGGAGAAGAGCAAGAAGCAGTTTTTTCTCCTTTTCCTCGGCCACCTGCACAGGCAAGATAATGAAACCGATTAGCAGAACCAGCATCAAGATCCACGTCGGTAAAGTCTCCCTTTGAACACCACCTTCGTGTAATGGCTTGATGTCTGTAATCCAGTCGGCCCCTCTTCCTTCCGCCATTTTCTGCAATGCGGAGATATTCTGTACGATAGCAATGGTATGCAAAGATTCCTTTTTTAACACCAACAGGGCAAGTCCCCCGACCGCTTCTTCATTGCTGCTTAAAATGCCGTCTATTTTGTGTTCCTTCAGTAGATCTATTCCCTCTTTTTCATTTTTAACCCATATCACTTCAACCTGTTTTTCGGCTGTATTGATGCTCCGGGTAAACTCGCCTGCGTAAGTGTGATCTTGAATCAGACCGATTTTAATTTTGCTCGCCGCTGGGTCAAGACGGTCTACCAAAGTCAAGGAGACATATACGAACAGCGGAATAAACAGGATCAGGAAGAATGTCTTGTTTTTAAATGCAAAAGCCAGATCATTGAATACGAGTAGTAAAATATTTCTCATCATTATGTGTACAGCTTTTCATGGATTTCTGATTGGAAATATTCACCAGGCGGTCCATCGAAGATCAGGCGGCCTTCGTGTAACACTATGATACGCGTTGCCAGGTTTCTTATCTCTTCAGGCCGATGGGAAGTAAAAACAATGGTTTTTCCGGCGTCATGCATAGAGCGCAATAGCCGATAAATCTCTTGTGTCATTTCAAAGTCGAGACCAGAAGTAGGTTCGTCTAATAACAGTAGCGGAGGATCAGCCAACAAAGTACGTCCGATGTTCACCCTTTGCTTCAAGCCTTTTGAAAGAGACCGCACTCTGCTTTTACGAAACGACACTAGATTGAACTCACGCAAAATCTCTTCCACTCGCGTATTGGGTTTTCGGTTAAGGGCGGCGAAAAGTTTGAGATTATATTCTACGGAGAAGAAATCAAAAAGATTCGGTTCTTCGGCAATAAAACCCACTTTTTTGACTACAACCGGCCTGTTTTTCAGGTTGATTCCGTCAATCATGACAGTACCGCCGTCTGGAACAATCCAGTTTGCCAGAATTTTTAGTAGTGTGGATTTGCCAGCGCCGTTATGACCAACAATTGCGATCAGTTCACCTTTTGAGACGTCAAAGCTGGTCGAAGAAAGCCCCCTTTTTTTCGTATAGAGCTTTTCAATATTCCGAATTTCAAGCTGCATAAGTTACCGATCTAACTTTAAATAAAAATGAAGCATAACCGAAGACGTGTTTGCAGTCTGGTACAAAAGTTGTTTCAGTCATTTCTGAAAGGGTTGGCCGCTATACGTCGACAACCCTATCAGAATTTAGAGATTTCTTGCCGAGCTGATAAAAGACGCTGCAAGATTCCAGTACGTTCTAAAGTAAAATAACAATAATAATGACAAGAAGCAAAACTACAACCATGATGACCTCCTTAAGTATTTAGCGTGCCCAGATGAAAACCTGCGGATTAAACCTCTATCCTTCACAGTACTGCATTTCAATTCTATACCTTACGCGCTATTGTTAGCATTAGCTATCTTAATACATTCGAGGCCGTTCTTTGTCCAAGTTTTTAGCTGTCCTATATGCCCTTCAGATTTTCGCATTGGGCACACCTGTGTAGATCAATGATACAAATACTTTTTCGTTTTAATAAAAACTGTAGTCTGTAACGACACGTAAGTTTACTATGTGGTAAATAGTTTCTGCTTTCTTAACCTGTTAAGCCCAATACGCTTATCGAGGTTTGCCGCTAGCAAAAAATTAAAAGACTTCATCACTTTCAACTATAGGAGTTCAATATGCC
>JBLIAQ010000170.1:0-4138 GCA_047634535.1 Cycloclasticus sp. | reverse complement strand
TACCCACCGCCGTTATCGTCGCCTCACCAGATATAGACGTAGCAACGCGCGTCGCAAATACACTAAGAACGCCGACCTTCCTCACCTATCCTAGCAATAATATCGCCAGCGCCGAAATTGGCGGCGCCATGAAAAATATTTTAGCTATTGCCGCCGGCATTTCAGATGGTTTGGGCTTTGGGGCGAACGCCCGCGCTGCCCTCATCACCCTGGGGCTTACCGAAATGGTTCAGCTTGGCAACGTATACAACTGCTCTGAGAGTTCATTCCTTGGGTTGGCAGGCGTAGGCGATCTGGTGCTCACCTGTACCGACGACAAGTCTCGCAACCGCCGCCTTGGTTTATTGTTAGGCCGGGGCAAAAGCAGAGATGAGGCGAAAAAAACTATCGGTCAGGAGGTTGAAGGCATACACGCTGCTCAGGAAGTCTATACGATATGCCAGAAATGGTCTTTAGATATGCCTATCTGCATCCAAGTATACCGCATTTTATTTGAGGAAATTGCTCCCGAAGTCGCCGTTAAACACTTGCTAACCAGGGCCCAGCGGGTTGATCCTCAAATAGACTAAGTACTGTACTTTATATTTCTGCTTACCACTTAAAGCCCTGTTGCCGCCACGCTTCGTAAACTGCAACGGCTACCGAGTTAGACAAATTCAGACTCCTGCTGCCCTCCTGCATCGGTATTAACACGCGATTTTCTTCTGCAACCATGTCCATCAACACCGGCGGTAAGCCGCGTGTTTCAGGCCCAAAAACCAGTGCGTCGCCAGCTTTATACTTCACCTCGGCATAGTTATTTTTTGCGAAGCGTGAAAAGGCGAAAATATTATCCGGCTTTTCCGCCTCTAAAAAGGCGTCAAAACTTTGATATTCGTTAACGTCTGCCCATTCACGGTAATCCATTCCTGCTCGCCTCAGGCGCTTGTCGTCTAACTCAAATCCGAGTGGATGGATTAAGCTCAAGCGCACGCCCGTATTAGCGCAAAGCCGCATAACATTGCCCGTATTGGGAGGGATTTCCGGTTCGAATAAAACAACGTGTATCATGGCGCTAATGCTTTTCTGTTAACTGGTATAATTCGAATATTATCTCACTATCTTTGATCAAATGTTGCACCCTAAACTAGCTACTTTTTTCTGTGGAATGCGTTTTCAAACGCCCGTCGTCATGTTATCTGGCTGCGCTGGCTTTGGCCAGGAATACACCCGCATCGATGGCTTTTCCCATAAGGACGTTGGCGCTGTGTGTTTAAAAGGTACAACGCTGGAGGCGCGCTTAGGCAATCCTACCCACCGCGTGTATGAAACGCCGTCGGGCATGCTCAACGCCATTGGCCTACAAAACCCGGGCGCCCATAAAGTCGTTAACGACATCTTGCCTGCGCTAGATTTTAAGGAAACCCGTTTTATTGCGAATATATCCGGCTCTACCATAGAAGAATATATTGAGGTCACGCGGCTATTTGACCAATCACCAATCGACGCGATAGAAATTAACATCTCCTGCCCCAACGTAAAAGAAGGCGGCGTGACGTTTGGTAATGACCCCGATATGTCTGCTCGCGTCGTGGCGGCTTGCCGTTCGGTGACGAAAAAACCGATCATCACCAAGCTATCGCCTAACCAGACAAATATTGCAGAGAATGCTCGACGCTGTATTGAGGCCGGAAGTGACGCCTTTTCGGTCATTAATACACTGATGGGCATGGCGATTGATACGACTTCTCGCAAGCCCATTATTGGTAATATTCAAGGCGGCTTATCGGGCCCAGCCATCAAACCTATCGCGCTATTAAAGGTGCATCAGGTGTATCAGGTCTGCAAAGCCCATAATATTCCTATTATCGGCCAGGGCGGCATTACCACCGCTAACGACGCGTTGGAATTTATTATTGCAGGAGCTAGTGCCATAGGCCTTGGTACTGGCTTATTTTACGACCCGTTGCTGACAACAAAAATAAATCAGGGCATCGCCGACTATTTGGATGAGCACAAATTGAACCATCTATCAGAATTAATAGGCTCTCTCGATTGCTGAAATCGCTAAGTATTACGCGCTAAAATCTTTTATTTTTCGGGTCAGGGTATTACGGCCTAAGCCGAGTAATTTAGCGGCATCGTGACGACGTCCTTTAGTCACTTCCAGAGCCTGCATAATCAACACCTTTTCGACCGACGAAACCACCCTTCTCGCAATATCCACCTCGCCCTTAGCCAAACGTCGATTAATATCTATTTTTGCCGCCTCTAGCCAATCACCCTCAACAATGAGCTCTTTATCGGCTTTGATGGATTTTAGCTCTTCCGGCAAATCGTCTATCTGTATCGTGCTGCTCGGACACATCACCGTTAACCAATGACAGGTGTTTTCTATTTGTCGAACATTGCCCGACCAGGGTAGTTTAGACAAATAAGCCATCGCTTCTTGATCGATCACCTTCATATCGTCGTTAAGGTCCTTTGCCGCTTTCGCTAGGAAATACCGCATCAGCAAGGGGATGTCTTCTCGCCGTTCTCTTACCGGTGGAATTTTTATCCGCACCACGTTTAGACGATGAAATAAATCCTCTCTAAAGCGCCTTTCTTCAACGAGCTTTTCTAGCCCCTGGTGGGTTGCTGCAATAATTCTCACATCTACATGAATGGACTGATGTCCGCCGACGGCAAAAAATTCGCCGTCCGACAACACCCGCAATAAGCGCGTTTGCATTTCAGCCGGCATATCTCCAATCTCATCCAGAAAAAGCGTACCGCCGTCCGCCTGTTCGAAACGTCCTTTACGGCGACTGGCCGCGCCGGTAAATGCACCTTTTTCGTGGCCAAATAATTCAGATTCCAGCAGGTCTTTGGGTATTGCCGCCATATTCAGCGCGATAAAGGGCTTGTCTTTTCTGAGGCTGTGCTGGTGTAACGCTTTTGCCACGAGCTCCTTACCCGTACCGGATTCGCCATTTACCATAACGGTGACGTTAGATCTTGATAGGCGGCCTATCGCTCTAAAAACCGTCTGCATGGCTGGAGCGCTGCCTATAATGCCCGACTCAGTGGCTTCGGCTTGCGCCTGACCTTTGCCGCTAAAGAGTTTTTTATAATGCGTGTAAGCCCGTTCAACCTGATTCACGACCTCGTCAACGTCGAACGGCTTGGGCAGGTACTCAAATGCGCCGCCATCGTAAGCCGACACGGCGCTATCCATATCAGAGTGCGCCGTCGTCACAATCACCGGAAGCTGCGGATACAGCTTCTGTAAGTCGCCTAATAACTCAATGCCGTCTTTTCCTGGCATCCTGATATCGGTAATCAGCACATCAGGCATATCTTTGCACATTAAATCAAGTATTCCATCAGCACTTGAAAAACTTGTAACGATACAGCCTTCTCTTTTTAATGCTGTTTCCAACACCCAGCGGATTGATCGATCATCATCCACCACCCAAACTAAAATCTTTTCATCCATGCTTTTTCTCTAAAGGTAAAATTGTTGAAAATACAGTGTGTCCAGGGCGACTGTTTACTTCTATGATGCCATTGTGTCGTTGAACATTTTTTTGTGCGATGGATAGCCCCAAACCCGTTCCCTCGGTTCTACCCGTGACCATCGGATAGAAAATCTTGGTCTGCATATTTGGCGGTATCCCTGGCCCGTTATCGATAACGTCTACTTTCACGGCTAATTTGTACGTCTCTTCTCCGATGGTAAAGTTTCGATGAATCCTCGTCTTCAAAATAATTTCGCCGCCACTATGTACCGCCTGCGAGGCGTTTTTAACCACATTTAACAAGGCTTGAATGAGCTGGTCTTTGTCCGCCAAAATATCTGGAATGCTGGGGTCGTAATCCGAAATTATTTTTATTTTTTCATCGACTTCCGCCTCAATCAATTTTCGTACACGATCGAGAATGACGTGTATATTTATTTCCTGCTGATTAGGCGGTTCTGAAGAGCCTAGCATTCTATCGACCAGTTTTCTTAGCCGGTCAGCCTCCTCAATAATGACGTGGGTATAGTCCGAGTATTCGCCATTGAGCTCTTTTGAGAGTAATTGCGCCGCCCCACGAATACCACCCAACGGGTTTTTAATTTCATGCGCCAAACCGCGCAGCATATCGGTTGCTAATTCATTTTGCGAAAGCA
>JBLIAQ010000169.1:0-4141 GCA_047634535.1 Cycloclasticus sp. | reverse complement strand
GTGCTTTTAGTATCGCATCAGATAATAAACGTTCTACGCCCTGCTCGGCATCTGCGCGTGGCTCGGTGGCTAGAATTAAACGTATTGCCTCTGGTAGCTCCTGTTCAAATGAGGTGCCGAGGTCTTTAACAACAGAGGCTTCATTAACGGGTAGTTTGCCCTCTTGTAACTGGTTAGCCACGGATAAAGACATTTGTCGTAATACCATTAAACGCGCCACGTATTGTCCAATAATAGTTTCGGCGTGTTGCGAGAGATTTGCCTGGCGTAAAACGCGTATAGCGGCTTCTAATAGTTGATAACTGCTCAAGAAGCGTTCTGGCCCACTACGCTCGAAGGCTAATTCGGCCATGACCTGGCTCCAACCTTCGTTAAGCTTCCCAACGACTCGATTATCGGCAACGAAGACGTTATCGAAGAATATCTCATTGAAGTGCTTCTCACCGGCCAGTGTGACGATAGGCCGAATAGTGATACCTTCGGCTTTGAGGTCGACAATAAATTGACTGAGTCCAGCGTGTCGATTATCAGACGGTGGCGCCGTACGACACAGGGTAATCATTTGATGGCAAACGTGTGCCCAACTGGTCCAAATTTTAGAACCATTAACAATCCAGCCACCTTCAACGCGTTCGGCTCGCGTTTTGATAGAAGCCAAATCTGAACCGCTGTTAGGCTCGCTCATACCAATCGCAAAGAAGCATTCGCCCTTAACGACTTTAGGTAAGAATGATTCGCGTTGTTCCTGGGTGCCAAATTTTAATAATAATGGCCCGCTTTGACGATCAGCGACCCAGTGCGCCCCAACGGGTGCACCGGCCGCCAATAATTCTTCAATAACGACGT
Source organism: Cycloclasticus sp. (assembly GCA_047634535.1). Classification (GTDB taxonomy): domain Bacteria; phylum Pseudomonadota; class Gammaproteobacteria; order Methylococcales; family Cycloclasticaceae; genus Cycloclasticus. The sequence goes on along the minus strand of JBLIAQ010000169.1, from coordinate 3,295 downwards.
AACGCTCAAGATAGCTTCTACCACCGCCGCCGTACTCGGTTGGCCAGGTCATACCGAGCCAGCCTTTTGCGGCTAGCGAACGGCTAAATTCTGGGTCGCATACCGACCATGAATCTATCACGTTAGAGTCTTTGAAATCCCCGTGTTGCTTGAGGAATTCCCTAACTTGCTGTCTTAATTGCTGTTCTTTTTCAGCCGTTAAAACAGGCTCAAAGTTTAATTGCTGCACTTGTTTTCCCAGGGAATAAAATCCCGTTATTAAAAACGCTGGTAATTAAACGGCTGTATAGCCGCCATCAACGACCATTTCTGATCCGGTCATGAATGAAGAGTCATCACTAGCCAGGTGTAAGACGGCGTATGAAACTTCTTTCGGCTGCGCTGGGCGGTTCAGAATAGTGGTACCTAAAATAGCCTGGCGTGTTTCTTCATCACCGTGTAACAAGTCTTTCGTCATCGGTGTATCAATAACGCCTGGGTGTACTGAGTTCACTCGAATTTTGTGTTCTGCGTATTCAACAGCAGTCGCTTTAGTGAACAATCTAACCGCGCCTTTAGTGGCTTGATAAGCAGCAGACATCGGTGCACCCACAAGGCCGTAAATGGAAGAAATATTAACAATAGAACCCGCGCCTGCTTTTTTCATAGCCGGTAATACCGCCTGAGTGCCGAAAAACACACCTTTTACATTGATGTCAAAAGTCTTGTCCCACTGCTCTTCTGTGGTGTCTTCTAAGCTGGTTAGAATTAATATCCCAGCGTTATTGACCAGGACGTCAATTTTCCCGTGTTTAGCGACCACTTGATCAACTACGCTTTTCCATTCAGCCTTATCAGTCACGTTGAGCGGAAAAAACTCCGCCTTACCACCATTACTGATGATGCTGTCAACGGTTGCCTGACCTTCGCTTGCATTCATATCGGTAACAATAACCGTTGCACCTTCTTCAGCTAATAACTCACTATGAGTGCGACCCATACCCATTGCAGCACCGGTGATTAATACAACTTTTCCATTTACTCTAGCCATCTGTCTTCTCCTAATTTTATTGAAGTTATTTTTAGTACGATTTAGGCATACCCAATACGTGTTGCCCGATAAAGCTCAGTATCATATTGGTCGAAATAGGTGCGATTAAATACAGTCTTGCTTCGCGCCACTTTCGTTCAATATCATATTCACAGGCAAACGCAAAACCACCGTGCGTTTGCATACATGCTTCGCCCGCATTCCAGGCGGCTTCAGCACATAACATTTTTGCCATATTGGCTTCGGCTCCACAAGGCACACCCGCCTCAAAGAGCGCGGCGGCTTTACGAGCCATTAATTCAGCGGCTTCAATCTCTGCATAAGCACGAGCGATTGGGAATTGAATGCCCTGATTTTTACCAATTGGCCCACCAAAAATTTTACGTTCATTGGCGTAATTAGTCGCGCGTTCAATAAAAAAGCGTGCGTCGCCAATACTTTCACCAGCAATAATAACGCGTTCTGCGTTCATGCCGCTCATCACGTAACGGAAACCTTTACCCTCTTCGCCAATAAGAGAATCAGCCGGGATTTCCATATTGTCGAAGAATACTTCGGTAGTGTTGTGGTTGATCATCGCGTCGATGGCGCGAATTTCCATGCCATTGCCGACCACTTCACGCATATCGACTAAAAAGATAGATAAGCCGTCTGTTGGTTTAGCGACCTCTTCAAGTGGCGTTGTTCGGGCCAATAGCAACATTAAATCAGATTGAAAAGCGCGACTAGTCCAAACTTTTTGACCGTTGACGATATATTTATCGCCTTGCTTAACGGCTTTAGTTCTTAATTTAGTGGTGTCAGAACCAGAGGTTGGTTCGGTAACGCCAAAGGCCTGTAGCCGTAATTCGCCAGACGCAATTTTGGGCAGGTATTTTTGTTTTTGCTCTTCGCTGCCATGGCGTAAAACGGCCCCCATAATATACATTTGTGCGTGACAGGCTGAAGCAGAGCCACCCGATGCATGGATGGTTTCCATAATAACGGCCGCAGCACGTAGCGGCAGGCCCACGCCGCCGTATTCTTCAGGAATAAGGGCGGATAGAAAGCCTGACTCGGTTAGCGCATTAACAAATTCTTCTGGGTAAGCGCTTTCTTTATCCAGCTTGCGCCAATATTCACCTGGAAAATCATCACAGATTTTATTAACCGCATCACGAATATCCTGGTAATCGTTGCCTAAGGGGATTGAAATTTCGTTCATTTTTAAATATCTCTATTAGTTTTTATAAGTGTCGTTATCGGCGCCTAGCGCGGGGGCCACATTCCGTAATGGTGGTCTTTTGCCATTGAATGAAATGGGTAGACCGATTAGCTTCATGGCGTGTTCAACTGATTCTTGTACGATACCGAGAGACTGAGTTTGTGGGTCAGCTAACACCTCATCAACTTTTTGAATCGGTGAATTTGGCAGGCCTACAACGTCTAATTTTTGTTGCCAATACGAACGCGGCTGCTGGCTCGTTATCTCGGTGATTAAGCGGTTCAGGTCTATTTTATTTTTAAAACGCTCTGGATTCGTTTGGAAACGCTCCTCTGTGGTCCAAGATGGGTTGCCTAATACATCTTTTAGCAATTCAAATAATTTATTATTTGGCGCCGCAATAACGAGGTAACCATCAGAACATTCATAGGCCTGATAAGGAGAAATACCTTGCACACCAGACCCTTGTGGCGTGGGCAACTCCCCCGTGGAGTGGTAACCCGCAGCGTGGTATGTCATCCAGCTTAAGGCCGTTTCATATAGGGCAGTATCAACGACGCAGCCCTTGCCAGTTGTTTGTCGTTCAAATAAGGCGGCGATAATGCCAATAGCGCACCACATGCCGGTACCCATATCGATCGCAGATGTGCCGATTCTAACGGGTGGTCGGCCTTCTTCACCATTCAAACTCATGAGGCCACTATAGGCCTGCATTAATGGATCATAGCCGGGTTTGTCTTTCATGGGCCCTGTTTTACCAAAGGCCCAGATATTGGTGTAAATAAGTTTTGGATTTTCTTTGCATAACTCATCGGCACCAAGCCCCAGAGAGTCAATTTTACCTGGGCGCATGTTTTGTAAAACCACGTCGGCTTTATTAACGAGCTCGTTTCTTAACCAGGCTTTATCTTCTGAATTGCTGAGATCAACGGTAACGGATTTTTTGTCACGGTTTAGGGCCTGAAACATAGAAGACGTGCCATTCCAGAAAGGAGGCCCCCAGTGGCGGCAGTCATCGCCTCGACCTTCGGGTTCAACTTTGATGACTTCTGCGCCCATAG
>JBLIAQ010000168.1:0-4183 GCA_047634535.1 Cycloclasticus sp. | reverse complement strand
ACTGGTTTAACCATTAAGTGAACATCAATGGGCGCGGTGACACCGTGATTACGCAAGGCTTCACACACCAGGGGACCGATCGTTAAATTGGGCACGTAATGATTATCCATGACGTCAAAATGCACAACATCGGCGCCCGCCGCCAGGACGTTGTCCACCTCTTCGCCTAAACGAGCAAAATCAGCGGATAAAATAGACGGTGCAATTAAAGGTGCTTTCATCTGTCAGACTTATTATTTATAAAAAAATAAGGTTACCCGAAATCGCGATTTATTTCACCTCAATAGTCACAAGCGCTACCGTTTTAGACCCTTATGCCAACCTTTTTATGCCCAGAAACTTTCGATCTGTATTGATTTCCATTTCAAATACGCCATAAACGCCATCGTGCGTTAAGAATCGACGCACCTTTTCGGCAGAAAACTCAACGCGTCGACCATCTATTGAGAGGGTTGAAATAGTTTTTGCATGACCTTTATAAACCGACAAATACTTTTCCGCCGGTATCGCCAATTTAAAAATTAATAATTCACTCGTCATGCGTTAATTTTACCCATAAAAAGTTGGCTTTCATAGAATCGACGAATGCCTGACGGGCATTTACCTTTTAATGCGACGTTATTACTCTAAAGCGCCTTATGACACTGGATTTTTCCCCTCCCCTGATGCAATATGAGCAGTCTTATTAGTTAATTACAAACACTTTTCTACAATGTCTAAAAGTTTACTGCCTTCTTTAGCGCTTAGTATTGGCTTACTGCTAAGCAGCGCTTCCCTGGCGTCTGATCTGCAGCGTGAACAACGTATCGCCGAAAATATTAAAGACACGATCGTCGTTGGCGACGTACTTAGCTTGCAGGCTAATGGGGCCGAATTTCTTGGCTTAATAAATAATGAAGGTGGCGAAAAAACTCATGGCAGCGTTATTATTTTACACGGCATGGGCGCAAACCCTAACGCCCCGCAAATCATCGCTCCTCTGCGTGACCAGCTAGCTGAACTTGGCTGGATAACGGTCGCTATACAATTACCCATTGCAGCGGCTGATGGGTCCATCGATGATTATTTAGCCTTGATAAAAGAGAGCGCCCCCAGAATTCAGGCGACGCTAGACTATGTACAAAAAAACTTCCCTGATCGCCCCTGCGCGATTGTCGCTCATAGTTTGGGCGCCGTAATGGCAACTTATTTCCTGTCCACGCAAGAAAAGCCAACCTGCGCTACCAACGTAATGATTGGCCTGCCTACGCTCGCATCAGATTTACCGGAAGCCAGTTCGGTGGAGCTATTAAAAAAAATCAATATTCCAATATTCGATATTTATGGCAGCCAGGATTTAGCTAGCATTAAAACAATGGCTCCCAGCCGAAAAATGACGATGATGAAAAATAACCCTCTGAGTCGCCAAGTTGAAATATCCGGCGCCGACCATACTTTCACTGGTTTGGACGACACGCTTGTTCGTTCGATACACAGCTGGCTTATACACACGCTTGAACAAACTAACCATTAACTTAAAAGGAACCTTATGATCCCTCTCGCTATCAGTTTGCACGTTCTTTCCGCCGTTATTTGGGTTGGCGGCATGTTTTTCGCCTATTTAATTTTACGCCCGATAGCCGCGATCCAGTTTGAAGCCCCTCAAAGACTCACATTATGGTCAAACGTCTTTGCAAAATTTTTTCCCTGGGTATGGGCCTCTGTCGTCTTATTACTGGGCACCGGTTTTTGGCTCATTGCCGTTAAATTTGGCGGCATGAAGAACGTCGGCGCACATATCCACATCATGATGAGCATGGGCATCATCATGGCGCTTATTTTTATGCATTTATTCTTCGCACCCACGCGTCGATTAACTCGAGCCGTGAGCGAGCATAACTGGCAAGAAGCAGGGAAAAGCCTGATGCAAATTCGCATGCTGATTGCGATTAACCTGACGTTTGGACTGATCGTTATCGTTGTCGCTACGGCTGGCCGCTACCTTTTTAACCAATAACGAGCAAACTTTAACGCTATGAACACAGAACAAAAAACCGCCACCGTAGACAAAAGCCTTTTGACTAATTTAGTCGCCATCGGCATTATTATCGCTAGTTTTTTTACTCCTCTATACGCTGAAAATATTAAAGCTATTGGAATTTTTGCACTATCCGGCGCTATCACCAACTGGATTGCTATCCATATGCTGTTCGAAAAAGTTCCCTTTTTGTACGGTTCTGGCGTTATTCCAGCGCATTTTGAAGAATTCAAAAGGGGTATTCAACGGCTTATTATGGGGCAGTTTTTTACCCAGGAAAACATTCAACGTTTTTTGCAACGCGAAGAAGACTCTGCGCAAAAATTGTTCGACGTTGAGCCTTTACTAAACCGGCTCGATTACGACAAGCTATTTCAGGGCTTGCTGGACGCCATCGCTGAATCCTCTTTTGGCAGTATGTTGGCCATGGTTGGCGGGGTCGATGCACTAGCGCCATTAAAAGAACCTTTTTGTCAGAAAATTCGTGCGACCCTTACCGACATGACACAAAGCCAGGCCTTTATCGACGCATTGCACGAGGGCATTAATGCGAGTCAAATCAGTGGCGACCTGGTCGATGATATTGAAGCCATCGTTGAAAAAAGGCTCGATGAGCTGACGCCCGATATGGTCAAACAAATTATCCAGCAAATGATCAAAGCGCACCTCGGCTGGCTGGTCGTTTGGGGTGGCGTATTCGGCGGCCTTATTGGTTTAGGGTTTAGCCTGATCTAGTCGTGGTCGTTCAAGAAACCTTTGTTGTTTCCACGCCGGGCAGAACTACCGTAGAAATAACCCAGCAAATACACCGCATTGTTCAATCCAGCGACATCAATATTGGTCTTTGCCAGGTGTTCTGCCAGCATACCAGTGCTTCGCTAATTATTTGCGAAAATGCCGACCCTGATGTGCAACGCGATCTTGAGGTTTACATGGGAAATCTCGTCGTCGATGGTGACCCGCGTTTCGTTCACACGCTCGAAGGCGATGACGATATGCCAGCGCATATCAGAACCATACTCACCAACCCTAATCTATCGGTGCCTATTTCGAATGGCAGCCTGGCGTTGGGAAGCTGGCAGGGAGTTTTTCTCTGGGAACACCGCTTATCTCCTCAACGCAGAAAAATAACCGTTACATTACTCGGTTAAGCCTTTGCAAAAAAGCTAACGCCAGAACCAAATTTATTCCGCTGCGCTTAGCACTATGGCCACACGCCGGTTTTTACTACGCCCCTGCTCATCGTCGTTATCCACCAGGGGCCGTGTGTCTGCATAACCTATCGCGCTCAATCGTTGCGGACGGATACCCCTACCGATTAAATATCGTGTAACACTTGTCGCGCGCGCTGAGGACAGCTCCCAATTGGATAAATAACGCGGCGTCGAAATGGGCTGATTATCAGTGTGACCCTCTACTAAAATATGCCAGGATCGTTGTTTTAACATCACAGCAATTTCATCAAGCACTTGTTCACCAGAGAGGCTCAACGTAGCATCCGCTGGAAAAAATAAAATACTATCGCTCATAGCCAGCTTAATGAGGTTTTTCTCTTCTATCACTTCTACCCGGTCTTTTAACTGGCTCAGATAAATTTGATCAAAAAAGGCCTTATTAGCTGGTTTTTTATCGACCGTCACTAATTGCTTTTTCTCTCTTTCAACGGCGGCCTGTTTTATTTCCTGCTGCTGATAACTCAATAACAAAACGAATAAAGTCACCATTAGTAGTAACAAATCAATGTAGCTAACCGCCCAGGTATCGTGATCCTCCTCGTGCAACGGCTCTTCTAGATCTGAAGACGCGGTAACACGGCGCTCAATCGACATGTGAAGCGGCTAACGGTAAAAGTTTTGCAAATCGATGCTTTATAGTTGCCTTAGGTGCCGGCGGACTATCTGCTGGAATACCATGGGCTTCCAACATATCTCGAATTAGTAAGGGATGTTTCTTCTCATAAATCATCCCCAGTCCTTCGATTAAGGTATTAAGGTGTGATGCGTGTTCGGCCGTTCTTCGTTCAAGTTTTATCGCTAAAGGTTTACAAATTAAGTTCGCCACCACTAAGCCATACAAGGTCGTCAATAGGGCAAAGCCCATTGTCGCACCGACTTGCTCTAAACCCACCTCGCCCAGGCCGTATAGCATATGAATCATACCTAACAA
>JBLIAQ010000167.1:0-4211 GCA_047634535.1 Cycloclasticus sp. | reverse complement strand
GTGTTGGGTGGGAGTTTTGTCGATCCACGCAAAATTGATTTGAGCGTGTGCGGCCTGACTTTGGAGAAAAATGGTGAGCTGATGTACACCGGCGCGGGTGCGGCGGCCTTAGGTTCGCCAGTGAACGCGATGACCTGGTTGGCCAATACAATGGGGGCCTTAGGCGTGACATTAAAAGCAGGTGAGGTCATTTTATCAGGTGCTTTATGCGCTATGGTCGATGCAAAAGCCGGCGATTCGATGCGAGTCAGCGTGGGTGGTATGGGTTCCACTTCGGTTCGATTTGTATAAGTAAGAAATTTCAGGAGAAAAATAAATGGCAATTAATTGTGCAATGATCGGATCGGGTAATATCGGTACCGACTTAATGGCAAAACTAATGCGTAGTGCTAACTTAAACCCTGTTTGGATGGTTGGCATAGACGAGGATTCAGATGGTTTATTAAAAGCGCGTGAAGCGGGCTTAAAAACAACGCATGAAGGCGTAGATGGTTTAATACCCCATATTGAAGAAGATAATATTCAGATCGCTTTCGATGCAACGTCCGCTTACGTTCACGGTGAAAATAACCGTAAATTACAGGAAAAAGGCGTGCTGGTTATCGATTTAACCCCAGCCGCTATTGGACCTTTCTGTGTGCCGCCAGTGAACTTAAAAGAGCACGTTGGAGCGCAGGAAATGAACGTGAATATGGTCACTTGTGGTGGTCAGGCGACTATTCCAATGGTCGCAGCGGTTAGCCGGGTACAGCCGGTTGAATACGGCGAGATTGTAGCTACGGTGGCCTCAAAATCTGCGGGTCCTGGTACGCGTAAAAATATTGACGAATTCACTCAAACAACGGCTCGTGCTGTTGAGCAAATTGGTGGAGCAAAGAAGGGTAAGGCGATTATTATTCTTAATCCAGCCGAGCCTCCTTTGATGATGCGCGACACGGTGCATTGCTTGACAGAAACAGAGCCGGACCAAGAAGCGATCACTAAATCGGTGCACGATATGTTGGCTGAGGTGAATAAATACGTACCAGGGTACCGTCTTAAAAATGGCCCCATATTCGACGGCAACCGCGTCAGTATCTTTTTAGAAGTTGAAGGTCTGGGTGATTATTTGCCTAAGTACGCTGGCAACCTCGATATTATGACCGCTGCAGCAACACGAACAGCTGAAATGTTTGCCGAAGAAATAGAAAACGGCACGTTGACGTTAAAAAAATTAGTTTAGGAGACCGATGATGAATTTAGCGGGTAAAAAAATTAAATTGCACGACAATGCCTTACGCGACGGTATGCACTCGGTCAGTCACCAGTTTTCGATTGACGATATGGTACGCATGGCAGTAGCGCTAGACGAAGCGGGTATGCCGTTGATTGAAGTAACGCACGGCGATGGATTAGGTGGCTCATCGGTGAATTATGGTTTTGGACGACACACTAACCGTGAGTACCTTGAAGCCGTTGTGCCTAAAATGAAAAATGCCAAGATTTCAGCGCTTTTATTGCCTGGTTTAGGAACGGTCAATGACCTTGCAATGGCGGTTGATTGTGGTATTTCGACTATCCGTATAGCCACGCATTGCACAGAAGCAGACGTATCTGAACAACACATCAAAAAAGCGCGTGAGTACGGGCTAGATACCGTCGGTTTCTTAATGATGGCGCATATGACGCCGCCGGAGGCCTTGCTTGAACAGGCGAAAAAAATGGTCGATTACGGTGCTAACTGTATTTATGCCACCGATTCAGCGGGTTATTTGTTGCCCGATGATGTGACCTCGCGAATTGGTATTTTACGCGCCGAGTTTGGCGACGAGATAGAAATTGGCTTCCACGGTCATCATAATCTTGCGATGGGCATTGCAAATTCACTGGCCGCGATTGAAGCGGGTGCGGTGCGGATTGATGGTTCTGTGGCGGGCTTCGGCGCTGGTGCGGGTAATACTCCGCTTGAAGTGATGGTCGCGGTTTGTAATCGCATGGGAATCATAACGGGTGTGGACGTTGATAAAATCATGGACGTCGCAGAAGATATTGCCTTACCACTGATGCCAACACCGACTCGAATTGATCGTGATTCGTTAACATTAGGTTATGCGGGTGTTTACTCATCATTCTTGTTACACGCAAAACGCGCTGAGAAAAATCATGGTGTTCCGGCACGAGAAATTTTGATGGAACTAGGGCGTATGGGTGCAGTGGGTGGTCAAGAGGATATGATCGAAGACGTTGCATTAGAAATTAAAAAGAAAACAGCTTAAGGGGAATAATGTGAGCTTAGATAGATCAACAATTGAAAAACTGGCTGAACACCTGGAAAATGCAGAATTAAATTGCATAGAAGTGACCAAAATTACCGACAAATACCCTGATATCACCTGGGATGAATGCCTGGATGTGCAATGGGAAATCCGTCGACGTAAAGAAGCGCGCGGCAATAAAATAGTCGGTATGAAAATGGGCTTAACGTCTATCGCTAAAATGCGTCAAATGGGTGTAGAAACGCCTTGCTACGGATTTTTGGCCGATTACTTTAGTTGTCCAGATGGCGCTGAGATAAAAATGTCAGAGCTAATTCACCCTAAAGTGGAAGCCGAAATCGCCTTCGTTACGAATAAAGAGCTCAGCGGACCTGGCTGCCATATTGGTAATGTATTGGCTGCGACAGATTTTGTGTTGCCAGCCGTTGAAGTGATTGATTCGCGTTATAAAGATTTTAAATTCGATCTAAAAAGTGTAATCGCAGACAACTCATCGTCATCGCGTTTTGTCACCGGCGGACGCTCTCGTAATGTCGACGAGCTAGACCTTAAAACACTTGGCGTAGTGATGGAAAAGAACGGTGAAGTTGTTGAATTAGCCGCTGGTGCAGCGGTCGTGGGTCATCCTGCGGCTAGTGTCGCTATGCTGGTTAATTTGCTCGCTGAACGCGGTGAAGTATTGCCTGCGGGCACCTTTGTGATGACGGGCGGTATGACAGCGGCAGTAGCGGTCGAGGCGGGTGATTGCGTAACCGTGCGTTATCAGGATCTAGGCAGCGTCACCATGAGATTCGTAGAATAATAGGAGGTCATTATGCCAATAGCACAAATACATATGCTGGAAGGTCGAACTGAGGCGCAAAAAACGGCCTTGATCGAGAAAGTAACCGATGCTATTTGTGACGCAGTGGGTGCGCCACGAGCAGCGGTACGAGTCATTCTTCAAGAAATGCCCAATACTAACTTCGGTATTGGTGGAACAACGGCTAAAGATTTAGGTCGTTAAAGTAAGCCAGCATGGTCCTGGGTAACCTTTGTTATTCAGGGCCATCAAGTGATTGTTCGATCAAGAAATATACTAACGTTAAGTCGTTTTCAGTTTAGACACAATTTACACATCAGGACCCCATTCGGTCCGCCCATACCCTTCAAATACATCAACCCTTATCCTATTAACAGGCTGATACGCACAGTATCACTTCTTATAGGAATACCGTAAGCATTTTACAAAGCGTTAAATAGCAATCGAGTGCTAATGGACGATTCACTAAAATAACACCGCAGCGCTAAAAACATCACTAAGCAGCACAGTTAAAAAAAGTGTTGTAGGGTCAGGCTTCATGTTTTAATTTAACGCAAAGTGAAGTATAAAAATGATGAACGGTGTGAAGACTTATCAAATGATAAAACACATAAGGACATTTTAACTAAATAAGTAAATTTAAAAAAATGAGTAGGTGAAGCTTAAGGACTAGTGGCTGGCACGTAATATGCAATATACGTTGAGATAACGAATTCAGATTTAATACCGGTAATATAAGGCCCTTAGAGTAGGAGGATTGAATGTATCAAATACCGAGAGCAGAGTGGTACGACTTAACGCGTGCGACGAATTGGACGCCAAAGTACGTCAGCGAAGAAGAGTTATTTCCTGAGGAAATGAGTGGAGGTAGAGGTATTCCTATGGACGTATGGGAAACCTATGATGAACCGTATAAAGTAACATTCCCAGAGTACGTTGCTATTCAACGTGAAAAAGATGCTGGCGCCTATTCAGTAAAAGCGGCACTAGAACGCGACGCCTATGTCGATCGTGCCGACCCAGGTTGGATCTCAACCATGATGGCCCACTATGGAGCTATTGCGGTTAACGAATATGCGGCGAGTGTGGCAGAAGCCAGAATGGCGCGATTCTCTAAAGCACCGGGCAACAGAAATATGGCAGTGTTCGGAACC
>JBLIAQ010000166.1:0-4215 GCA_047634535.1 Cycloclasticus sp. | reverse complement strand
GCTGCAAAAACAAATTATCGAAGACACCGCTGCTGGAAAAGTGGATATTCTTATCGGTACGCATAAACTACTGCAAAAATCCGTCTCGTATAAAAATTTAGGGCTGGTCATTATTGATGAAGAGCAGCGATTTGGCGTACGGCATAAAGAACACTTTAAGTCCATGCGTTCTGAAGTAGATATGCTAACGCTGACCGCAACGCCCATACCAAGAACGCTTAATCAGGCGATGGCCGGTTTACGCGATATTTCAATTATAGCCACACCACCACCGAATCGACACGCTATTGAAACCTTTGTATCTGAATGGAATAGCGGCCTTATTCAGGAGGCTTGCCAGCGTGAAATTCGCCGTGGCGGCCAACTATTCATATTGCATAACGATATTGCCACGATGGATAGAATCGTTCGGGATATTCAGGAACTGGTACCCGACGCCTTATTGCAAAAAGCACACGGACAAATGCGAGAAAGCGAGCTCGAACAAATTATGCTCGACTTTTATCATCAACGATTTAATGTATTGGTATCAACGACCATTATTGAAAACGGTATCGACCTGCCGAACGCCAACACCATTATCATTAACCGCGCCGATAAGTTAGGCCTGTCTCAGTTGCATCAGTTACGCGGTCGCGTCGGTCGCTCTCATCACCGCGCATACGCTTATATGATCGTGCCGCCAGAAGGCGTGATGACAAAAGATGCAATGAAGCGCATCGAGGCTATTCAGAGTAGCGCAGATTTAGGTGCTGGATTCAGCCTGTCTACACATGATATGGAAATACGCGGTGCCGGTGAATTACTGGGAGATAACCAGAGCGGTGAAATCCAGGAAATTGGTTTTACCCTCTACACGGAGCTACTGGATAACGCCGTTGCGGCGATCAAGTCAGGCAAGCAGCCTGAACTAGAACAACGTATTGATAGCGGTCCTGAGATTGATTTGCACATCAGCGCTTTGATCCCCGATGACTACCTGCCCGACGTACATACACGCCTGGTATTGTACAAACGAATTGCCAGCGCCGATAATGCCGACGAACTGTACGATTTACAAATTGAAATGATCGACCGCTTTGGCTTATTGCCAGACAGTACGAAACATTTATTTGCTATCAGTGAAATAAAGCTCAAAGCGCATCGAGCGGGAGTTGAAAAAATCAGCTTCGCCAAATCCAACGGGCGTATCCAGTTTTCAAATGAACCGCGTATCGACCCCGCAAAAATTATTGCTCTGATACAGACACAACCACAGGTGTTTCAGTTAGATGGCCCGCAAAAATTACGCTTTACTAAAAAACTTGATAGCGTCGAACTGAAAGTTGAGTTTATACTCGAACTATTAAATTCAATCGCTTTAAACGAACTGTAAAATGACTCTGCTAAAACACGCCCCGACCTTCTTTATCGTTTTTCTACTCGCCTACAGCTCAGCAGGACATGCCGAAGAAAAAAACCAATGGTATAGCATTGAATACATCGTTTTTGAACACACAGTATCGAACAACCAAACGCCCGAAGTGTGGACTAAAGATCCCTTGCAAATGCCCGACCACGCCTTTGATTTAGATTATTCGCATGGTAATTCAGCCTTTAGCCCTCTAGCGGTTAACCAGCAACAATTGCACGGCGTATTTGCTCGCTTAAAGCAACTGTCCTCCTACACCCCGTTACAACATGGGGGCTGGATTCAACCCGCCCGAGAGACAAATACCCCGAAGGGCGTAAAGATCGCACGACAAATTAACCTCCGACAACTGGAAGGCAGCATCACGTTTAATCGAAGCAGGTATTTACACCTCGATATCGATTTACAACTCAGCGAATTCGCCCCATTAATACGCAGTGGTGTCGACACGGCCGATGATGCGATTAATTCACCCACCCTATACAGATTAAAAGAATCCCGTCGGGTAAAAACAACCGAATCAAATTATTTTGACCACCCACGTTTTGGCGTGATCGCGCTGGTAAAAGCCATCGACTCACCACAAGCCGCCGTTACAACAAGCGATTTGAATGAGGAAAAACAGCTCGAGGCAGGACAGCTGGAAACGCTAACACCGAGTAACTCAGTAAAAAACCAATAAAAATTAAACCGAATACGTCAGTTTGGTTTTATTGTATTCAGACACGATCTGGTCTATTGCAGACTGATCGTAAGGCCGTAAACCGCTGACCACCATCTCTTTCGTTCCATGCCCAATCGAACGACCATCGACGGCTAAGTCAAACTCCAGTTTTACGCTACCCTTTTTACCATCGACGTCCATCGATGCGCCAGAGAACTCCAACGATAACTCGCCTTGCGGAAATTGATCAATATGAATCGCCATATCTTTGTAAATGATCAATGGCCTCTCCGGGTTGATCATAACGTCGTTTTTTTTCATTAACTCAACTAGAATTTCAGGGAAAGTTCGCCCCGAAAATTGCACGTACTTTTCAATCAAACTAATGATAAACGCGCCATCACTGGTCTGTTCTCCCGAACTGTGAATCGTCATTTGGGATTTGTTATTTTGATCCAGCAGGCTAAATTCATTCGATAACTGCTCTGGCAGGGTCACTACCGTCTTCTCGGTCACCATGCTTTCAAAATCAAAACGCATGTTTTGACTAATGCCTAATTCAGTTAACGCTACCGCAAACAGCAGATCACCGGGCACACAAAAGCGCCTGGCGTCGATATTATGTATGGGGTTAAAATCTCCGGCGACTGATTTGGCAAAGCAACTCGCTTGTTCGCGACTAACGTGTACCTGCTGCCCTGCTTTGCTATAAAACTGTTTTAAGTTCATCTTTTTTTATTTTATTATTGATGGCGTATAGTACACATTATTAACCCTCTGTGGCCATCTCGTTAGCCAGTGCGGTGAGCAACTTCTCAACTTTTGACATACCACTTTTCGCAAAGGCTTCCATCTCGTGAAGATTAATCTTATTGCCATCTAAACCAGCCGCCCAATTAACGACCACCGAACAGCACGCATAGTCCAGCGTCAGCTCCCTGGCGAGTGCGGCCTCGGGCATACCTGTCATGCCAACCAGATCACAACCGTCACGCTCTAATTTTTTAATTTCAGCGGCGGTTTCAAGTCTTGGCCCTTGCATGCAGGCGTACACTGCGCGTTCGACAATTGGCAACTCAGCACCTAGCATCGCCCGACTAATTCTCTCCCTTAAGCGTTCTGAATAAGGGTTGGTAAAGTCGATATGCACGACTTGTTTTAAATCGTCTTCAAAGTAGGTTGACGGACGACCCCAGCTGTAATCAATTAGCTGGTGCGGCAACACCAGGCTACCTGGTGTCATGGTTCGATTGATACTACCCACCGCCGCGATGGCAACAACGTCTGTTGCCCCAGCTTCTTTCAGCGCCCATACGTTAGCCCGATAATTTATCTTGTGCGGCGGTATCGTGTGTCCATAGCCGTGTCGAGCCAAAAAGACAACCTCAGTACCATTAATATTTCCATACGTTAGCGGCGACGAAGGTTCTCCGTAAGGTGTTCTAACCACTTTTTTACGAACGTCCTGTAAATTAACCAGTTTACTCAAACCAGTACCGCCTATAACCGCTAATATTGTCATATTAATTCCTCTAAATTATTTGGGCAGGCGTATAGGCCGTTAGCGTTTCGCAAATACCCTTTATAGTCCATACCCAGGCCGAATAAATAGTCATTTCCCGCCTGAAAACCGACAAAATCGGCTGTAATGGGTTTTTCTTTTTGAATCGCTTTATCTACTAGTACGGCGGTGTAACAACGCTCAGCCCCTTCTGCCATACAAAACTCTTTCAACTTCGCCATCGTTATGCCTTCATCCAGTACGTCATCGACAATGATGACGGTTCTATTTTTTAAAGGCGTAATGGGTAGTTGCCTCCAGACAAGCTCTTCCCCCACCAGTTGACCCTGATAACGCGTGGCGTGAATATAATCAACTTCCAACGGAAAGTTTAACCTGGGCAGCAGCTTGCCCACCGCGACCACGGCGCCGGTCATAACACAAAGAATCAAAGGGTTTTGTTGCCCGCAACGGGCGCTAATCTGAGCGGATAATTGGTTAAACATGATCTCAACACCGGCTTCATCGAGCAGACACTCGCTGTGCTTCATCACGCAGTTAATTTCACGCAGGCTAACGCTCATCGGGATAAATCATCTATCGTTTTTCGGCATCGTTTCCATTGCTCCGTTTGCTGTA
>JBLIAQ010000165.1:0-4230 GCA_047634535.1 Cycloclasticus sp. | reverse complement strand
CTGATGACCAGTGCTAAGCCCAATGGGATCAATAATAAATCATCAAGATAGCCGATAACTGGAATAAAGTCAGGAATCAGATCAATAGGACTAAACGCATACGCCGCGACGAATAAAGCCAACCCTCGAACAATCATCGGCGTACGCGGGTCACGTGCGGCGAAATACACCGTCAGCGTATGTTGCTTTAGTTGCTTAGCCTGCCTCTTTAATGCGCTTAATATGGTCATTTGTAAATGAAAAAACCTATGTAATGTAACCTAAACCACGCTCCAGCGTTGCAGCTTACTAAACTTATACCTTTGATGTTTTAAGAAACTGCAAGATTCGCTGATTCACCTCGTCTGGTTTTTGTAGCACCAGAAAGTGCCCAACGTCTTCCACCCATTCGGCTTTCGAACCGACGCCCAAATAGTTAACCACGTCTTTTAAACCCGCATCATCAAGCGCGATACAGCCATCATTTGTTCCATGAAGATAAAGCGCCGGTTGGGAAATAGGCTGCCCCCAAACTGCGGCGTATTTTCCCATCTCATCAGGCATACCAAAAAGGGCAGGATTGAATAAGTCGCGATAATAAGCCATTGCGGCCCTCAGATTAGCCGGATTGCTGAAACATTTTTTCACCTGATACAAATCTTCGCTCGCATCATAACCCGGCGACCAATCAGCCCATAAGCCATCGATAAACGCAAAATTATCCATAGCAACAATCGCTTCAGAAATATCCATTTGGAAAAACCAGAAATAAAAAGAACGTTTAATTTGTTCGTATTGAAAAACATAATTGCCAAATACCGCGAGTGGCGGCACGCTCATTATCGCGGCGCAACGCCATCGGTCTGGCTGCGCAAGTAAAGCGCCATAAGCAGCAACAGCACCCCAATCGTGCGCGATCTACACCGCATCGCCTGCACCACCTAAGGCTTCGTGCAGTGCATTAAAGTCGGCAGCGCGCGTTTTTGTAGAATAATCTCCATTTTCAGGAATGGCTGTAGGGGCGTAACCTCGAATAAATGGCGCGACGGCTCGATAACCAGCCTTCGCCAATTCCGGCATCAGATGACGAAAGCTATGAGGCGAATCTGGAAAACCGTGTAAGCAAAGGACCAACGGTCCAGTTCCTTCCTCTAAATAGGTAAAATCCAATCCGTTAGCATTAATGCGCCCTTCTTTCACTCTTATTCTCCAATTGTTTGATTATTATTTGACGCGGTTCTGAAACCAGTTACGCATGCGTTTGATGTCGATCAAATCTATCGATTTGTCAAAGCATACCATTCAGATGCGCGATTTAATAAACGTAGCGATCACCTCGATAGCGTGTTTACCCTCAGGAACAAACGCCGACATCAGTGGCCACACGTGCATTTGCCCATCCCAAACTTCTAAGGTGCTATCGACACCGGCTTTAATAGCCGCCTTGTTAAGGCGGATAGCATCGTCCAGCAGTACCTCATCGCTACCGACCTGAATCAGTAATGGCGGCAGGCCGGATAAATCAGCAAAAACAGGTGATACAAGAGGATTGCTAGCATCTTGACCCGCTAGGTATTGTTCAGCAAACCAGGCCAGAGAATCTCTATTAAGAATGGGGTCAACCTTATCCTTAGTCACCACCGAGTCACCTGAAAAAGTTAAATCAACCCAAGGTGATAAACAAACCCCAGCGGCTGGCAACTCAATACCCTGTTCTTTTAGTGACACCAAGGTCGCGATAGTCAAACCACCACCAGCAGAATCGCCCGCGATAATGATCTTCTCAGGTTTTTCCCCAGCTTCAAGCAAGGCCTTATAAGCGGCGACGGCATCGTTCAGTGCGCCGGGAAATGGCGTTTCAGGACTGAGACGATAGTCAAGAATAAATGCTCGCGCCTGTGCTGCATCGGCTATGGAACCAACCAGGCCACGATGCGTTATTGGCGAACCAACAACATACCCACCGCCGTGCAAGTACAAAATAACGGTATCCTTGCTACCAGCCTTTGCTTCCTGCCATTCGCCCGGCACACCACCGACTAGCGCCTTTGTGCCGACTTTTCGTCTTGACATCATCGCGGACATTTTTTCTAAAAGCCCTCGCTCCTTTGCTGCACTCCCACTTTTACAAAACATCTTTTTTAAGGTCAGCTTCAAGATGACCGCTAATATTTGGCTGCGTTTACTCGCCATCGTCTTTTCTCCGTTTTATTTATATTACGTATTCAAAAATCATTCCTGTTGGGCATACCGATAGCCAGCAGCATACAACTGTATCCGGCCTACTAAAACATAAACTTTATTCAATTGAAGAATATAAGTTAAGGATGCATTAGTAAACGATTATTAAAGTAATCCATCGTCCATCGGTGTTAGAATTTTATAGTTAAGTATAATAATTGAGAGAGAGCGAGAATGAGTAAGGTAGCAGAAACAATTAAAGCCATCAGTCAGCAAGGCGCTCGGCAACCGCGCGTGATTATCATGGGCGCGGGTATGTCTGGCATACTAATGGGCATTCGCCTATTAGAAGCGGGCTTAAGCAATTTCACGATTTATGAAAAAAGCGACCGTATTGGCGGTACCTGGCGAGAGAACACCTACCCAGGAATCGCCTGCGATATACCCTCTTATTTTTATACCTATAGCTTCGAAGTAAACCCAAACTGGTCGCGTCGGTTTCCACCGGGCGCTGAAATTCAACAATATTTTGAGCGCGTATTCGACAAGTACAAATTAGCCCCACACACCGTCTTTAACGAAGAAATCACCCACTCTAAACAGGTCGATGGTAAA
This sequence comes from Cycloclasticus sp., assembly GCA_047634535.1. GTDB lineage: Bacteria > Pseudomonadota > Gammaproteobacteria > Methylococcales > Cycloclasticaceae > Cycloclasticus. The sequence goes on along the minus strand of JBLIAQ010000165.1, from coordinate 1,455 downwards.
TGGCATATCGAAACCGCCAGTGGCATTAACGATTCGGCAGATTTCCTCGTTGCCGCCACCGGCATACTACACAAAATAAACCAGCCCGAGTTTGAAGGCCTTGACACCTTCGAAGGCGCTAAATTTCACACCGCCCGTTGGGATCACAACGTTGATTTAAATGATAAAAAAATCGGCATCATCGGCAGCGGCTCCACCGCCATACAAACCATCGACCCGCTATCAAAAGTAGCGGCAAAACTCACCTTGTTTCAGCGCACCGCGCAGTGGGTTTTTCCCCTACCCGATAAATCCTATTCAAAACTCTGGATCAAACTAACGACGCGCTTCCCTATTCTAGGAAAAATGCTCTATCGTATCTATCGCTTTTCATTTGAACAAACGATGGGTGTGGCCGTCACAAAGCCCTGTTTACCCCGTACCATTTTGTCTAAGTTGTGCCGCTGGAATCTGTCGCGCGTTAAAGACCCCGAATTACGGGCAAAATTAACACCTGATTACTTGCCAGGCTGTAAGCGTTTAGTGATGTCGATGCCCTTTTATGCCGCTATTCAAAAGCCTAACTGCGCTGTAGTAACCGAACATATTGATAGAATCGAAGCCAAAGGTGTGCGCACTAAAGACGGTCAATTACACGAACTCGACGTACTGGTATTAGCCACAGGCTTCGATGGCTTCGCCTTTATGCGACCCATGTCTATGCAAGGTCTTAATGGCTTAACGCTGGAAGAAGCATGGAAAAACGGCCCACAAGCCTTACGCGCGATGGCCATTCCGGGCTTCCCAAACTTTTTTATGCTGATCGGCCCACACAGCCCCATCGGCAACCATTCGCTCATCGCCATAGCCGAAACCCAAACCAACTACATCATGCAGTGTATTGAAAAATATATGCAGGGGGAGTTCGACCTTATAGAACCCACCCAACAAGCCGTGGATGATTTTTACAAAACGGTCAACGATGCAATGCCCAATACGATTTGGACAACGGGTTGTAATAGTTGGTACTTAGACGATAAAGGCATACCGGGTTTATGGCCGTGGTCGCCGCAACAATACACCAAGGAAATGCAAGTCGCTGATTTTAGTCAATACCGTTTTAGTAAGGCTTAAATGAATACCATCGCTTTTGCTTTAATCTTTTCGCCATTAAAAAGCATTACTAACAAAAGGCCCTATAAGGTGTAAGCAGCAAGAGAATATTTTCTGTTGCTTATACCTTCATTGCTCGAGCAATAAGCTTTTACATATCCATTAGCTGATTGAAAGACTCAAGCGGGCTTTTATCAATACTCCAATGATCAAATAGCGCGAACAATTCCTGAATCGTTTCTAATGTTAAGCTGTTATCGAGCTCCAACAATAAATGCGTCCCCATCTCTTCAACATCTTTATAAGCGGGTATTGAGCTAAGCGATTGATGAAACTTCTTTTCGCCGTCTTTGTCAGCAAATG
>JBLIAQ010000164.1:0-4235 GCA_047634535.1 Cycloclasticus sp. | reverse complement strand
AATCTGGCGTATACAACTTACCGTGGCGGACGATAAAGATATTCTCGCCACTGCCTTCGGCTACAAAACCTTCATGGTCTAACAGCATAGCTTCGTCATAACCGCAGGAAATAGCTTCTTGCAGCGCTAACATTGAGTTCATATAGTTGCCGTTGGCTTTGGCTTTACACATAACGCTATTAACGTGGTTGCGCACGTATGAAGAGGTGCGAATTCTAATGCCTTTTTCGATGCCGTCTTCGCCGAGGTATTTACCCCATTCCCAGGCAGCCACCATAACGTGAACCTTTAGCGCATCGGCACGGATGCCCATACCTTCTGAGCCGTAAAAACACATCGGCCGTAGATAAGCCGATTGCAACTTATTTCTAGACACCGCTTCGCGTTGAACCTGGTTCAGCGTTGTCTTATCAAAAGGTATTTTCATATTCAAGATATGCGCCGACCTAAATAAGCGGTCGGTGTGGTCTTGCAACCTAAAAATAGACGTACCAGCATCCGTTTTATAAGCGCGCGTTCCTTCGAACACGCCCATGCCATAATGCAAGGTATGCGTTAACACATGGACTTTAGCTTCGCGCCAATCGACCCATTCGCCGTCCATCCAGATGACGCCATCTCTGTCATCCATTCCCATAATTAACTCCCCATTTATTGATGTAAAACCAGGTTGGCTTTAACGTTAGTTATTTAAAAATTCCACTCCATATCGAACTCACTCGTTTGACATGAAGATCGAGCAAACTGGCGTCGATCATCGTTGGCTTCTCGGCCAGGGCGGCGTGATGAGAGGCTTCTCGATACGTTTTATAGGCTTCACTTAACTGTTGTTGCTGCGAATCAGATAAAAACCCAATGTTGTTCAGTTCGAGCAATAGACGAATATTATCTGTGTACGTCAATAATGCTTCATACCGGCACGCTTTGGCCAGTACGCCGAATTGTACAATAAACTCAATATCGACAATACCTCCATGACCATGTTTTAAGTCAAAACAACCCGCTTGCGACTTTAATAAGGCCACGCGCATCTTTTCTCGCATATCAATAATATCTTTTTTTAGCGTGTCGATCTCACGTTCTTTGGATAGTACCTCAGCACGAATGCGATTAAATGCACTGTCTATTTGGTCGCAGCCCGCTATAAACCGCGCACGGATTAAGGCCTGGTGTTCCCAGGTCCACGCCTGCGTTTTTTGATAGCTTGCAAACGCCGACACACTGGTCACCAACAGGCCGGATTTTCCATTAGGCCGCAGTCGTAAGTCGATGTCGTATAGCGGGCCCGAGAATGTTCGCGTTGTAAGTAAGCTGATCATTTTTCTTCCCAGGCGGGTGTAAAACTCGCCCAACGAAACCGATTTATCACCCACGGTCATTTCATCTGCGGGCGCGTCCTGATGGATAAAGACCAGATCGAGGTCTGAGCTAAAGCCTAATTCAATGCCTCCCAGCTTGCCGAAGCCGACCACACCGAAGCCGCTAACAACTTCCGAAGTTGCTCCGGCGGGCGTTCCGTATGCCGCACAAACCGACTGCCAACTCAATGCCAGGGTTTTTGCGACGATGACTTCTGCTATTTCGGTTAATTTATCGCTCACCACCATTAGCGCCATCACGCCGGTTAAATCGGCCGCTGCTACGCGCAACACGTTGACCTGTTTAAATAGCCGTAGCGCTTCCATTTGCCCTTCGACGTCATTTTCGTTTACTTCTGCTATAGCTATATCCAGCTCCAACGCCAAAGCCGTTTTTGATACCACGCCGTATAAACTGGCCGGATCGATCAACTCGTCTAGCAAAATAGGCGATCGCGTAACCTGCGTGATGATCCAGGGGCTGAGTTTTGCTAGCCGAATTAACTGCTCGAAAACCAATTTATTTTCGACCAATAAAACTAAATACGCCGTGCGGTTACAAATTTTTTCCAGCATGGTTAAAAAATTCAATAACGTCTGCTCCTGAGACTCTGTCAGCAATAGCGCGTCGATGAGCATGGGCATCAAGCGTTTAAGATACTCGCGTCCTTTTTCTTGCAGCTGCCTGACCGGGTAGCTATGGAAAAACTCTACGATATCTCGCCTCGCGCCTTCGCTTATACTGGCGTTTTGAGACTGTAGGTAATGGCTTAGGCTCGCCTCATCCATATCCAGCCAGTTCGATTCGTTCGCCTCTGGGTCTGTGGTAGAAAAATCGATCAATGAGGCAAAATAAGCGTGCACGCGCGTCATTACCTGCTTCGTTTGTTCTAGCAATGCGTTCCAGCTGTCTGCCCGCATCGCCAGCACCAGTCGCATCTGGTTTATTTCGTCCTGGGGTAATTCGTGCGTTTGCCTGTCTTCCATTTCCTGGATGCGGTTTTCTAATCGGCGTAAATAACGATAATCTTCCGCCAATTCCTCTGCCGCTTTAGTTGGAATATGTCCTTTTTCGGCCAGTAAGCTTAAAATTGGCAGAATGTCGCGCGCCTGAAGGGATTTATCTCGCCCGCCACGAATCAGCTGAAAGGCCTGACCAATAAACTCAATTTCTCGAATACCACCGGGGCCTAGTTTGACGTTATTTTGTATGCATTTTTGCTGTAATTGCGCTTCGATTTGCCGCTTCATCACGCGAATAGAGTCAAATATCCCATAGTCTAAATACCGTCGGTAGACAAAGGCACTCAGCATCGACTGGATACTCGCTTTATCGGCCTCTTCTCCAGTAATTAAGCGCGCCTTAACCATCGCATAACGTTCCCACTCGCGGGCGTGGCTTTGGTAATAGTGCTCCATGCCATCACCGTTTAGCACCAGCGCGCCGCTGTTACCAAAGGGCCTTAAACGGATGTCTACGCGAAAAACAAATCCATCCTGCGTTTTTTTATCTAACAGTTGAACGAGTGTGCGACAGCTGCGGGTAAAAAACTCTTCATTACTCAGTGAACGCGCGCCATCCGTTTCGCCCGCCGATGGGTAACAAAATATCAAATCAATATCAGATGAAAAATTAAGTTCTCTGGCGCCCAGTTTACCCATCGCAATGACTATCAGCTTTTGTTCTCGACCCTGGTCATCCCGTGGCACACCCCAACGCTTACAAGCAGCCTGATGCGACCATGCAACAGCGCACTGTATTAAGCCATCGGCTAAGGCCGACAGTTGTTGCAAAATATCGCTCACCTCGCCCCCAGCCAAATCTCGCCAGGCGATTTGCAACATATGTTGATTACGGAAGCCGCGCAAAGCACGCATTATATCTGCTTCCTCTGCCAGCAATAATGTATCGCGCGTTAAGATCTCTAACTGATCATCGATAGCCCTGGAGTCTGAGCAAATACCATTTTTCAGCCCCTGCGCTATTACACCCGGGAAGCATTTTGCCTGCGCCTGAACAAAAGGGCTGCACGCAAGCACCCTGCCGAAACCTGACAGGCTGTCGGTGTCAAAGCACTCCTGATCACCTTCAATATGTTGAGATAAGGCGTTCGCCACCTCATCGATTTCCAAAGATAAACGCTCAGGAACTAATTTTAATAACTCTTTTTTATTTAAGGCCGCCATAAAAACATAGTAAACGTAATATTCGATCTCTCACAAGCATTAATATCCCCGCTGAAATGGCCATATCAAGAAGGAATTAAGTTAACTCGGTTATTGTTAACGTCGATTTTATGAAAACAAACGCAGAAGACTAAAGCACGAATAAGGCAGGCTAATACAAATCAGCGTGACCATAATAAATAGGATTTTTTTTGTCCTTAAGTAAACTAACCAGTATGCCAGAGGCTTTCAACTTTGTTTCCTTATCAAAATAGATCAGCATATTTCTTGATAAGACGAAGTCAAACTGACCGATACTTTTAACCATAGGCTCAAATAAATTAAATGCTTTGAACGTTACGGAAGATTTAATGCGTTCATCAAGGTGATACTTACCATCTTTTTCTACAAAATATTTGGCCACCAGGGTGACGGGCATTTTGCTCACGTCTCGCGCATTATAAACGCCGTCAATAGCGCGCTTCACCGCGGCGGTATCGATATCCACGCCTGTTAAATTAAATTTCTCTGCGACGACACCCGCTTCGAGCAGGGCGATCACAATCGTGTAGGGCTCTTCACCTGTCGAACAGGGCAGACATAAAATATCGACCGGCTTATTACTTGCGGCAACTTTAGCGACCAGTTTTTCTATTTGGCCAAACTCACGATAAAAATACGTTTCATTGGTCGTTAAATAATTAAACAATT
>JBLIAQ010000163.1:0-4240 GCA_047634535.1 Cycloclasticus sp. | reverse complement strand
CGCTGGGTTTCACCACTGTCTTTTTAGCTGGTACCTTCTTAATGGACGCCTTCTTTGCAGCGACTTTTGCAGCCGTTTTATTAGCTGCGGGTTTAGTTACTACAGCTTTTTTAAGCGCTGTTTTTGTGCCAGGTTTCGACGCAGGTTTGACAGCTGTTTTCTTTATACTAGATTTTTCAGCCTTGGTCTTAACGGCCGTTGGTGGCGCAGTAAACAGCCCTTCTTTAATTAGTTCACTCATCGCTTGCTTCGTTTCTATCGCTATTTTGACCGAACTCTGAGCGTTTTTTAATACTTTTTCCGACAGGTCTTTATATAACGTAGATTGCATATCCATCAAGTCTGATAGTGATGCCGCCTTACCGATACTTTTAGCTTTTTCCACTCCTCCTTCAAGACAACTCGATACCATTTCCATTTGCAATTTTGTAAATTGCTTCAGAGAAGCTGTATTAAGCGCATTCATTTTCTGTAATGAATCCTGCGCTTTTTTACTCAATTGCGCCCACTGTTTTGTTAAGTCATTTTTCATCTAAACCACTCCTTGTCATTTCAAATAAAATCGCCGGTTAATTAGTATCTAACAATATTGTAAAAGTCAATAAAAAAGGCGACCTTAACGGTCGCCTTTTTTATTGGGAATAACGTTCATTCTAAAAGCTTGTGAATAAGCCGCCATTAACAGGAATATTCGCGCCCGTGATGTAATTAGCTTCAGACGATGCTAAAAATCCTACGGTATTAGCAATTTCAGCCGGTTCGCCTAATCGTTGCATCGGAATTTGAGAAATCAGATTGTTACGAATTTCTTCATCAATCGCCATAACCATACTCGTTGCAATGTAACCCGGACTAACTGAATTGACTGTAATACCTTTACGAGCAACTTCTTGCGAAAGCGCCATAGTAAAACCATGCATACCGGCTTTAGCCGCTGAATAATTGGTTTGGCCAAATTGACCACGTTGACCATTAACAGAAGAGATATTAATAATACGACCAAACTGTCTGGACAGCATAAAGTCCAAAACATTTTTAGTCATATTGTAAACACCGTCTAAATTAGTCGACAGAACGGCATCCCAATTAGATTCGTCCATATTTTTTAAGAAACCATCGCGCGTTATACCCGCACAATTGACTAACACATTGATAGGACCCGTTTCGTCTTCAACACGCTTGATCATTGCAGCACAAGCTTCAAAATCCGTGACATCCGCCTCTTCTACCAAAAAGTCAAAACCGGCTTCTTTTTGCTCCGCAATCCATTCGTCAGCCTTTTCAATTTCTTTACTAAATGTTGTAGCAACGACGGTAAATCCATTTTTTGATAACTTTCTGCAAATCTCTGTACCAATACCGCCTAATCCACCCGTTACCAGGGCAATAGAATTACTCATATTCGGAACCTCATAAATTATTAATAATACACAAAATACTGCAGTGCAATATATAAGATTTCATGTTTTGAGTCAATTAAAACGGGTTGAAGGAGAAGTATAAACTGATATCAGGGACTGATTTTTTTCACCAACAATATGTGAAACCTTATCAACTAACTTATGGCGTAATTGCGTACGGTATTTACGTTTACAATTATTTTTTTATCATCGTACAATGCCATTTGAATATAACAATTATGAGTACATATAATGTTTTTAGTTATCTCACCCGCTAAAACCTTAGATTTTGAAACGCCAGCCCATACCCAACAGCATTCTCTACCCGCTTTCCTGCCCGATTCAGAAGAACTCATTGAGCAGTTAAAAAGTCTGTCACCTTCAGACGTGTCATCATTGATGGGTATCAGTGAAAAACTAGGCGCACTAAACAGCAATCGTTTCCTGCAATGGCGAGTGCCTTTCACGCCCGAAAACAGCAAACAAGCATTACTCGCCTTTAAGGGTGACGTCTACGAAGGCTTAAACGCCAACGCTTTGTCAGAAGAGGATTTAAACTGGGCTAATCAGCACCTACGCATCCTGTCGGGCTTGTATGGCCTATTAAAACCACTCGATTTGATACAGCCGTATCGTTTAGAAATGGGCACGCGCTTTGAGAACCTTCGCGGCAAAAATTTATATGAATTTTGGGGCGAACACATCACGCAAAAAATTAATAAAGAAATGGCTTCCGAGCAAAACCCCGTGCTAATAAACCTGGCGTCAAATGAATACTTTAAATCGATCAAAGCAAAACAATTAACAGCCGACATCATCACCCCGGTATTTAAAGACTGGAAAAATGACAAATATAAAATCATTAGTTTTTATGCCAAAAAAGCACGCGGCTTGATGAGTGCCTATATCATCAAAAATCGCATTAAAAACCCAGAAGATATTAAAAACTTCAATACCAGCGGCTATGCGTTTTGCGCCGAACAATCAAACGGTAATGAGTGGGTTTTTTTACGAAAATTAGCGATCTAATTTTCTAAGGCTTCTGCCTCTAACGATAAATAAACCTGATAGGCATTTTTGCGATTCGCCGCTGCAAACGCGGGCAGCGATGAAAATTCCGACCAGTCCGTTGCAGCGTACGCTTCATCAAAGGGTTGAAGCTCATCGACCGCTTCAGCCATTTTCTCTCGAATATAGGCCAAATAACGTCGCGTCAGCGATACGGTCTTTGCTGGATCCCTGGCTGCCGGGCCGTGACCTGGCACTAGGGCCTGGAGCGACTGCATTTCCATTTTCTCTAGCGTTTCTAACCAAAACTTAGTATGTACGCTACCTAAGAAAGGCACTCGACCTTCGATGATAATATCACCAGAGAACAATACTCGATCATTTTCAACGTATAAAGTCATATCGCCATCTGAATGGGCCGGTCCTACCACGTTAATCAGAAAGTCGATGCCGCCCAAACTAAACCGTTCCGAAGTCTCCAATATTCGGTCGGGTTTAACCAGTTGCGTGTCATCGTCTACCCAGGGATAAAGAGAGATGCGTCTCTCGTTCAGACGATCACGCCCAATGGGTGAATCTATGTATTTATAGGCGCCAAGTGGCGCTAAAATTTCTGCACCCAGGGCTTTGAATACTTGGATGCCGTACACGTGATCGGCGTGGTAATGGCTGACGATTAGTTTTACGATCGGCTGGTCGGAAATTTTTTTAATTTCTGCAACGAGTTTTTGTGCTAATGAGGGCGTACCGAGCGCGTCATAAACGACCACGCCTTCAGGGGTAATAACAAAACCGGCATTTGAGACAAAACCCTCGTTTTCGGTTGCAACACCAGCGGTGCCCTGAACGTACCAGGCGTGCTCTGACACCTGGATAGGCCGCATATCAAGCCCTGATTCCACGTATTTGGGTGTCGCGGATGCTAAGGCCGACCCGGTGAAGAACATCAATACCATTAAACCTATTGTTATGCGTTGATTCATCCGAGTCTCCTCATTTATTAATTGTTAATCTGTCAGCAATATAACCCGAATAGCGTCTAGTTTGAAAGAAGCTCGTTCTAGATAGGACTCCAGCTCAACAATATTGCTTTTCTGCTGAGTAATTTCAGACTCGCGAATATTAGAATTTACCTGAGCCAGGGCAAGCAAGCGCTCTAAACTTGCCAGTTCCTGTTGCTGCATGTGTTCAACGCTTTCAGCTATCAGATTTTTTTGATGCTTAACGATGAGGCCCTCTGCCGTTGTTATAAGCCCTTTTATAGCGTCCTGGCCGTGCTCGATAATATTATGCGCCACTGGTTTTTTAACGAACGTCATACGGGCCGTTATATGTTCCGGTTTTAGAATATTAGTCATATCCAGGCCATTACTGCCAACGACAATCCGCTGCATCGTTTGCGGTAAATATCGGTGCAATTGCAGGCGTTTTGGCGCTGGACAATGGGTGGTAAACATGGCCTCCAATACCAGAGTGCCTGCCGGAACCGGTGGCAGAGCCATCGTACAAAACGTCGCGTTACCAAACTCGCTGTTAATAATTTGTTCCATAGCGCCGCTAACCATAGGGTGCTCCCAGGTTAAAAAATGAAAATCTTCGCGCGACAGGGCTACTTTTCGATTATAGGTCGCCGTTAAACCGTCTTCATTTAAGCCGGGGAAGTTTCCGTGCATATGCCCGGTGGGTTTTATCACGATACTATCATCGCTATGGTGCTGTTGCTCCACGCCAAAGTGTTCAAATACCTGTTCCATATAATGCGATAATTCCAGTTGACTTGAAGACAGACTGATATCATCGACAATGGCTTGCGCCTCGTCCTTTCTGCACGA
>JBLIAQ010000162.1:0-4250 GCA_047634535.1 Cycloclasticus sp. | reverse complement strand
TTACCGCTATTGAATTAACCATGAACGCTTACTTTTTTGAATTGTATTTAATCTTAGGTATTTTTATCCCACTAATCGTAACCAATTGTTCGATTATCGGTCGCGCAGAGGCTTTTGCCTCGAAAAATCCCATTGGCGCTTCTTGTATCGATGGCCTTGGTATGGGGTTAGGTTTTACCAGCGCACTCGTTATTCTTGGCGCGATGCGTGAAATATTAGGCTCTGGCACCTTATTTGCCAATGCACACTTAATATTTGGAGCCGCCGCTAAAGATATGACGATAACCGTGATCGGTAACTACGAGGGGTTCTTGCTAGCCATCTTGCCACCTGGAGCCTTTATCGGACTAGGCCTGTTAATTGCGCTAAAGAACGTACTGGATAAACGACTCGCTAAGCCAGCTTTTCAAACGGTCAATTTATCACTAGACGCCAAAAAGGCTTAATTACGCAGTATGAGTAGCACCGCTAACACTTGGATTCCACCGGTATACAAACCGACGTCCGTTATTTTATTTGTCCTGACGTCTATACTCGTACATACCCTTTTAGCAGGTATAGCCTATCGATCAGGGGCGTTTACCAGCGACAATATTGAAAGCATTCCCACTAAAGCCATTAGTCTCTTATTGATCGAGCCGACACCCGTCAAACCCCTCACTCCGATTCAGCAACCGATTATTGAAGAGGTAAAAAAGAAAATCGTCACTCAGGCCCCTGCGCCTAAAAAAGTTGCTCAAAAAACTGTTCAAAAAGCCAAAAAAAAACCTAAACCGGTTAAAAAAGAAGCCGTGGTAACTGAGCAAAAACCCATTGCCTCACCCTTACCCACGCCGGTAAAGAAATCGATCGTGTTCTCTTCGCCCCAACCCAGCTACCAGCCAAAACCAATATACCCCGGCATTGCGAGGCGCAGGGGTATAGAAGGTACTGTTATTTTTGAAATTTCCGTCGCCAATAATGGCCATATCAACAACGCATTTATTATTCAATCGTCCGGCTCATCAGCGCTGGATAAGGCCGCGCTAAAGGCTATTAAAACCTGGCGTTTCCCTGCCAGCAAATTTAATTCTTTATCGAACTTTAAACAAAAAATAGAATTCCGTTTAAATCAATATTGAACCTCTCACCAGACCGCCCAGACGGGCTTGCACTCAGCAGGCAAAGGCGACATCGAACCTAACTCACTCCATTGGCTCGGCTGATGAAAATCAGAACCACACGAAGCCAGCAAACCTTTTGCATTACACAATTCAGACAAACGCCGGGTTTCATCACGGCTTTGCTGACCAGACACCACTTCCATACCCGTGCCACCCGCCTTGATAAAATCATCCAGTAAGGCCGAGAGTTTAGTGCGCGTCATTTTATATTTTAACGGATGCGCTAGCACCGCGGCGCCACCGCCATCGACAATCCATTTAACGATTTGCGGCAACTCTGCCCAGCACTGTTTTACATCGCCCGCTTTGCCATCGCCTAAATATTTTTTAAACGCCGCCGACACGTCCTTCACCGCACCCAATTCAACCAGGTGTTGCGCAAAATGTGGCCGCCCCACATTAATTTGGCCAGCGATCTCTTTAACGCGTTCAAAATTAATCGCCAGGCCCGCCTTAATTAAGCGCTGGGTAATTAATAATGCGCGTTCGCTACGTGCCTTTTCTTGTTGCGCAACGCCTTGCACCAGTGATTCACTTTTTAAATGTAAATTCAAACCCAAAATATGTACGCCAATGCCACGCCATTGAGTAGAAAACTCAATGCCTGGAATTAATTTCATACCATCAAGCGCAACATCGTTCAGTTCTTCATAAGCCGCCACCGAATCATGATCGGTAATAGACAACATCTCAACGCCATTAGCTTTCGCCCTTGCAATCAGTTCTTTGGGAGAAAGCGTACCGTCTGAAACCAGGGTATGTGAGTGTAAATCAACTTTTATCATGCTATTAGTTTACACCGTAGAAGCCTCTAGAATGCTAAAATCACCTTTGTTACGACTCACTAAACTGATTGATTATGAAAATTACAAAAGACGCCGTTGTACAGTTTCACTACACTTTGAAAAATGATGAAGACGAAATCATCGAATCCTCTATTGGTCAACAGGCCAGTGCTTTGTTACACGGGCATGGCGGCATGATTAGTGGTGTACAAACGGCGATGGAAGGCAAACAGGCCGGTGATAAATTTAGCGTTACCGTTCAACCAGCCGACGGTTATGGCGAACGTATCGCCGACTCAATTCAAAGCGTTCCTGCTAAACATTTGACTGGTGCAAAGAAATGGCACCCCGGCATGATAGCCACGGTTCATACCGAGCAAGGCCACCGCCAGGTCAGCATCGTAAAGGCCGGCAAGTTTATGGTTAAAATAGATACCAATCACCCGCTGGCTGGGCAAACCCTTCACTTTGACCTGGAAATTGTTGATGTACGTGAAGCGACGGCCGAAGAACTGGCGCACGGCCACGCACACGGCGCTGGTGGCCACCACCACTAAAGCAAACATCGTGTCTGAAACGCCGGTTCTGTATTCATTCCGCCGGTGTCCATACGCGATGCGCGCTCGACTGGCGATTAAATACAGCGGCGTTCAGGTTGAGCTACGCGAAATAGTACTGCGCAATAAACCGCAGGCGATGCTAGACATTTCCCCCAAAGCAACCGTGCCCGTTCTTCAGCTTCCAAACGGTGACGTAATAGATGAAAGCTGGGATATTGCTCTCTGGGCCACCGCGCTAAGCGACACAGCCGGTTTACGCGGCAACAGCCAACAACTGGAAGCGGCAAACGCGCTAGTGCACAGCAATGATCATGAATTTAAGCCGCAGCTAGATCGTTACAAGTACGCCGATCGGCACCCGGAACACCCAGCTGCGTATTATCGCCAACAAGCAGACGATTTTCTTCAAAGCCTGGACGGTTTACTGGCAAAAAATAACTACCTGCTGGGTGATTCAATCAGCTTGGCGGATGTCGGTATTTTCCCTTTTATTCGCCAGTTTGCTCACGTTGATATCGACTGGTTTAGAGGCTTGCCGCATCGGTACTTGATTCAATGGTACGAACAGCAAATTAAATCCGATCTATTCGCCAGCATTATGAAGAAATACCCTGCCTGGTCACAGAGCGACGCAGTAATCATTTTATAATTAGGCTACTAACGAGCCATCTATTGGCATAAGATTAAGACACCGATAAACCCAAGGAAATTTTGATGCAACACGTAACGTATCGTCTATTCATAGCCATTTTTATCTTGATGCTAACCGCCTGCGCTGGCGTCACCTATCACGCAGAACCACCGATGGTAAATATCGCTGGCATTCAGTTAAAGGACGCTCAACTGCTAGAACAGCGTTACGAATTAATGCTTCGCATTCAAAATCCAAACGAAACAGCCCTCTATATCAAAGGGTTAAGCTATACCCTGGATATTAATAGTTCTGAATTTGCTAGCGGCGTATCCAATCAGTCTATAGAAGTACCCGCTTACGGCGAAGAAGTGCTAACCGTTTCACTCGTCAGCAGTACCTTTGGCGTGATCAACCAGTTAAACAAGCTTGCACAAGGATCTAAGCAGCCATTAAATTACCGTCTCACCGGCAAAGTCAGCTTAGGTACGCCTGAAATTGGCAATAACCTCAGCCAATATGCCCTCCACGTTTTTCCAATTCCTTTTGAAAGAACGGGGACGATGGATTTTGGCAATATTTTTAAACAATGAACTAATGAGAACTTTGACACCCTAAACACTCAGATAACTCAACACCACAGGTGATTTTATGAAAACTCTAAACACGCTTTTATTAAGCATCACGGCCCTTATATTAACCGCCTGTACTGGCCCCAACCCGTATGGCAACTCAACCGAAAGCTATACCACAGGCGAGGCGAATCAAGCCATGCAGGTATCAAATGGCGTCGTATTAGACGTGCAGCCCGTTACCATAGATTCAGAAGGTAACGTGGTGGGTAAAATAGCAGGCGGCCTGATCGGTGGTATTGGCGGCAGTAGCGTCGGCGGTGGCCGAGGTAGCGCAGCGGCGGCCGTGGCCGGTGCCGTCGTCGGTGGCATGATCGGTAACAAGGTTGAAGAAATGTACAACAAGGCCAACGGCGTGCAAATTACCGTGCAATTAGATAACGGTCAGGTGCAATCAATTGTACAAGAGGCTAACACCAACGCACTATTCAGAAAAGGCGACTACGTTAAAGTGATAAAAAGCGCCACCAGTAAGGCGC
>JBLIAQ010000161.1:0-4285 GCA_047634535.1 Cycloclasticus sp. | reverse complement strand
ACTGGGTACGATGGATACATCTGCTGCAACAAAACCCACAGCCGTTAAATTGCTAGCCAGCATAGACAAGTTTTCAAAAATATCGGTGAATGGCAGTATTAATCCCTTTGGCGAAAAAACCAATATAGATATCCTAAGCACCCTTTCCGCTGTTGAACTGCATGAATTTTCGCCGCTTATTAGAGAACACCTGGGCTACAACATAAAAAATGGTCAACTTAATGCTGATTTAAATATGCGTATTAAGGACAATATTCTCGACGGCAAGGCGGAATTAAATATTAACCAATTGATACTAGAGCCGGCCGATGAGGGGAAAATGGCCAAAATGACTCAGCAACTGTCAATGCCTCTGGACTCCGCTCTTTCTTTATTGCGCGATGATAATGACGACATAAAACTCGGCATCCCAGTAAACGGTAATGTCGATTCACCTGACTTTAACACAAGTGATGTCATCAACACCGCGCTCGGTAACGCTATGCACGGTACAGTAATAAATGTACTTAAATATGCCCTCCAGCCCTATGGACTCATCTTTATGGCGACAGAGAAAGTCTATGGCGCAGCTACGGCCATTAAGCTAGACTCTCTTATATTTTCAGCAGGAGATGACTCACTATCCGCCGACGCGATAAACTACCTTGAACGGATCGGCGAACTGATGCAAAAAAGGCCTAATTTAAGGGTTCGTGTTTGTGGTGTATCAACAATGCAAGACCGAGCCACATTACAGCTTACAACTATCATCAAGAAACCCAGCGACGCCAATACGCCTACGCAAGCTCCTCAGGGTGCTGAAACAGCGCTTTTAACGTTGGCCAACAAGCGCACTGATACGGTTAAATCTCTTTTAATTTCAACTTACAATATTAACGCCACTAGATTATTTACTTGCGCGCCTAAAGTAGAACTTTCTGACGATGCAAAAATTCCATCCCCACCTCGAGTCGACTTTTTCATTTAAAGTAAGCTGAAACTTTGTTATTTAAAAAAAGATTTTAAAAGATTTTTTGCAATTTTCCGACCGACGCTCGAACCGATACTCCTTACAACGCTTTTAGTCACCGACTCCCAAATAGTTTGCCGTTGACGGCCCTTAGGCTTAGCTACTGCTTTATTTTCCTTTAGCAATTTTTCTTTATCGGCCGCCTCTGATGCTGTCTTTGCTGCATCCTCTGACTTTTTTATCAAACGTTCGTGAGCAGAGTCTCGATCAAGCGCTTCGTCATATTTCCCCAGCACTGGGCTATCATCCATCACCGCCTGGCGCTCTAGTTTTGTTATTGGCCCTAATTGCGAAGACGGCGGAATAATCAACGTTTGATCAACCATCGTTGGTACGCCTTTGCCATCTAACACCGAGACCAGCGCTTCACCAATCCCCAGTGACTGTATGGCCTGTTCTATATCCAGTTTAGGGTTCACACGGAAACTTTGCGCCGCTGCTCGGATAGATTTTTGATCTTTAGCGGTAAAGGCGCGTAACGCGTGTTGAATTTTATTACCCAACTGCCCCAACACATCATCTGGGATGTCGGCTGGATTTTGAGTAACAAAATAAACACCAACGCCTTTTGAACGGATAAGGCGGACTACCTGCTCGATGCGATCAACTAATACCTGCGGCGCTCTATCGAATAACAAGTGCGCTTCGTCAAAAAAGAAAACCATTTTAGGTTTATCGCTATCTCCTTGCTCTGGCAGTTCTTCAAACAGCCTGGAAAGCAGCCACATCAAGAAAATGGCATATAGCGCAGGACTATTGCGCATCAACTTATCTGCCGCTAGTACATTGATATAGCCGCGCCCATTTATCGTCGTTCGCATCATATCCTTGAGTTCCAGTTCTGGTTCACCAAAAAACTGGTCTGCACCTTGTCGATCTAACTTTAATAGTTTCCGTTGGATAGCACCCACAGATTGGGCGCTCACGTTGCCATACTTTGCTCTAAGTTCTTTTGCACGATCAGCGATATTTCTGAGTAGCGCTGTTAAATCTTTAAAGTCTAAAATCGGCAGCGACTCGTTTTCTGCCACCGTAAAAGCTACATTGAGTATGCCTTCCTGTACTTCATTTAAGTCCAGCATTCTGGCCAATAATAATGGCCCCATATTTTGAATAGTGGCCCTAATAGGGTGCCCTTGCTCTGCGTATAAATCCCAAAAGACTAAGGGAAAAGACTCTGTTACATAATTTTTATAATTGACAACTTTTGCTCGTTCTTCAAATTTAGGCTTAGCGCCACAGGCTTTGGCCATACCGGACAAATCCCCCTTTGCATCGGCCATAAAAACAGGAATACCTTGCCGACTAAAACCTTCTGCCAGAATTCTTAAAGATACCGTTTTTCCAGTTCCTGTTGCGCCCGCTATTAAGCCATGACGGTTTGCCTGTTTTAGCAGCAATGATTGAGACTGCTCACCCTTTCCTAAAAAAATAGATAAATCAGTCATTTAAAGCCTTTTTCTTTTTGTGAAATTTTTTTATAAACGCTAAAGAAACCCTTGTCAAGTTATCAAGACCCCATTTAAGCTTGCACCCGTCGCTTCCAACGATGATTAACTTTGTATGTGATCAAGTTTATAGCTTTAAAAAGCAGCACTAAAATACGCACAGACGCGTGATCTGCTTGACAAATCATCTATAGTTCCTCAGAATACGCAATCTTTTTTACATCATTCAGAGGATTTACCTTGGCTAACAGTGCACAAGCGTTAAAACGCTCAAAACAAGCAGAAAAAAGTCGTCAACAAAACATGACTTTACGCACTAGATTGCGTACATACATCAAACGAGTTATTAATAGTGCCGACGAAGGTAATGCTGAAGGAACGACCATTGCTTATAAAGACGCTGTGCCTTATATTGATTCTGCAGTTAATAAAGGCTTAATACACAGAAACAAAGCCGCTCGTTTAAAGAGTCGTTTGAATGCTCGCATCGTTAAATTACAGCAAGCATAACGAACACACAGCATTAAATAAAAAAGCCGACCATAGGGTCGGCTTTTTTATGCTTGAGCAAGTATTAGTCCTACACCAGTACCATGTTATCTCGATGAATAAGCTCTGCCTCAGCAACAAAACCAAGTAAACGTTCAATATCAGCGCTTTTACTTTGCTTTATTTTATCGATATCTATGGAGGCATAATTCACTAAACCACGGGCAACCTCAGTGCCATCCTGGTCAATGCAAGTAACGAGCTCTCCGCGTTCAAACCTTCCTTTAACCGCCAGCACGCCGACCGCTAATAAACTAACACCTGATTTTTTAAGCGCATTAACGGCCCCCACATCAAGAACCAGTTGGCCTTTAATATCTAAATGAGCCGTTAACCACCTTTTTCTGGCGGATACAGGCGCCTCATTTGGCACTAATAATGTCCCGATTGTCTGCCCTTCAATGACATCCAGAATAACTCGTTGCTTAAGGCCTGGAGCGATAATAGTCGCAGAGCCTGATCGAGACGCTATTCGAGCCGCTGTTAATTTAGTCCGCATTCCACCTCGCCCTAAGGCACCAGCTCCGCCACCGGCTGCCTGATCTAATGTCTCATCGTCCACATTAGCTTGTGTTATCAATTGCGCCTTCTCAGAAACCCTGGGGTCAGCGTCAAACAGACCTTCCTGGTCGGTTAAAATCATTAATAAGTCGGCACTCATTAAATTAGCAATGATAGCCGCTAAGGTATCGTTATCACCGACTCTCAGTTCTTCATTCGCAACGACGTCATTTTCATTAATGATGGGGACAACAGATAATTCCAATAATTTTTTTATCGTCGCGCGCGCATTAAGGTATCGCGTTCTATTGGCCAGGTCATCGTGTGTTAATAATACTTGCGCCGTTATTGAACCGAGTGATTTAAAACTTTGTTCATAGGCCTGGATAAGCCCCATTTGTCCAACTGAGGCCGCCGCCTGTAATTCATGCAGCGCATGTGGTCGCTTGCTCCAACCCAAGCGAAGCATACCTTCTGCCACCGACCCGGAAGAAACCACAATGACATCGATGCCTCGAGATTTTAGCTCGCTAATTTGAGCGACCCAGGTATTTATCGCCGCGTGATTTAAACCTTGGCCGTTACCCGTCAACACGGCGCTACCAATCTTAATGACGCAACATTTAACCTGTTTTAAATCTGCTCTTGATCTCATGGTGATACTTCAAATATCTTCTTCGACTTGTTCTTGTTGGCTTAATTCTAATTCTTTTTGCAAATCCAGGTAATCCATAATCGCGTGTACCAGGCGTTGAGTACCTATTTTCTTCATCGCAGA
>JBLIAQ010000160.1:0-4304 GCA_047634535.1 Cycloclasticus sp. | reverse complement strand
TAAACTAGCCCTCTTTAAAAATCAATCGAGTCTGACCCCATTGATTCCCCCCCGTCTTCCATGTTTGCTTACAAGGGGCGGCGGCTCTTTACGCGTAGGCTTTCGTTCCACTCAGCCGCGAAATCCCGCTGAAGACTCAGATTGATAACGGCGATAAATGACATGGCGATCAACGCCCCCAGGCTCGCGAGTGCCATGTCCTTATGTGCGTCCCAGATGTCACCTTGCGCCCCCAAATAGGCCATCCCCAGACTACCACCGAATATCTCCGCTACGACCCATTCGATCAGTTCGAAGAACATGGAGGTCGACATGGTGAAGTCCAGGGGCAGGAAATAACCCCAAAAGCCGCGCACGCTGACGATACGAATAAACACTTCACGAATAGGATACGCCAGTAACAGGCCGTAGCAAAAATGAATGGCACGGTCGAAATGATTGCGCTTGAAACCTAACTCATCGTTCAGATTGAAACCCAAGAATAACTGGGACCATTCATCGTACGGCACTTGCGCATAGGTGTAATGCGAGCCAATTTCATGCAGCGCCAAAAAAACAAAAAGCAGGGTTTAAGAAACACGCGATAAGGGAAAAGCACGATAGGTGCTGGCCAGAACCAGCACGCCCAGCAAGACCAGGGCGTTTTCCAAAGCCCAAGTGGCGCGGTCATTGGGATGGATGGCTAGCGGTATCCATATGCTGGCAAATAGGATGCCGAGAAGCAATAGATACTGACGATGAGTTAATCGTTTGATAAAAGTATTGGACAGTATTTTCCAATCCATAAATGAGCCTGAAGATAGACGAATCAAAGGTCCGAATTAAGAGTCAGAGTGCTTGAAAGTTGCTGCATACCCGATCAAGCACACTGAATCACTTGATTCCTGAAAGTGTCAGAACACTTTTTTCAGCTGCGGGACATTCACAGTAATGTGAGCATTAAGAATATTCTAAAATCCAAATGAGCTCTGTACGCTATCGCACAGAAGCAGGTGCAGAACGCAATAATTAGAATAATTAGGGTCAAAGAGGAATCAAGGGTGTGGGTTACACCATAAGCTGCGACTAGCAACCCCTATATTTACTGACTCCATGATTTTAATTAACCAATAACTTGCGACTAAATATAGGCATAAGGTGCGACTTTATCCAAAAGACAACAGACTCCTTATTTTATATGCCCGCCAAACTGTAACCAGAAGCGAAGCATCCTTTACACATCTATCAAAACAAGTGGTGACTGTTAATCATTGGGGCACTGGTTCGAGTCCAATCGGAGGAGCCATATATCATAGCCTTAGCGGCGTTCCCCTATCATCTGTTTCAGCTCAACTAACTGCTGCTGCAAGTCTCTTAAGCTAGGCTCACCAGATGCTTCTGCCTTTTTATCGCGCTCACGCTGATGCTCTTCTTCCAACACGTTCACCACAATACCAATAATCATATTTAGAAACGCAAAGGCGGTAAAGAAGATAAATGTCAGATAAAAAGCCCAACTTAAAGGGTACACTTCCATCGTTTCATACATAACATCGGTCCAATCTTCGAACGTCATCACTCTAAATAACGTTAACAGACTCACCGCAATATCGCCCCATAGCACTGGGTTAATCACTGCAAAAAAAGTAGAACCTACTGCAGCGTAAATATAAAAGATAATAAACATCATCAAGGCAACGTAGCCAAGTTGCGGCAAGGCCTTAACCAGTGAATTAATCAACATACGCAATTCTGGGATAATCGACACCATACGTAATACACGAAAAATTCGCACCAAACGGCCAATTAACGCTAATTCACTGTCTTCGATGGGGATTAAACTCACCACGACGATAAGACTATCAAACACATTCCAAGCGGAGTGGAAAAAACGCCGCTTATCTGGCTCACCCACAAAGCGTACGATAATTTCAAACAAAAAAATCAACGTAATTAAAACATCTAATACCCCCACCACATCAATCAACAACGATGGTAAGTCATACGTGCGCACACCAATACTCACGGCTGAAAATACAATAATGGACACAACAAACAGCTCAAACGCCTTGTTTGACCTTAAGTTAAAAAAGGCGGCTTGTAACTTTTTACTGGTACTGATTATTTCAATCGTCTCACGATTGCTCATACGACATATCTCTCTAAAATTAACTAAACTCAAGCTAACATACTCTATTTAAATAAATAGCGTTTCAAATAAAAAGAGGCTAAAAAGCCCCTTTCTGGATTTTTTTGAGCAAATCAAGAAATGTAAAAATTAGAAATACTCATCCTCAATTCAACACCACCCCTTTCAGCCCTTATAAAACAAGACTCTTTAGTCGCATTTTTCGCCTAAATCGGTCGCACTTTATGCCGCCAAAAGTCGCAGCTTATCATTCAAAAGTCGCAACTTATGGTTTCAACCACAGGTAAAAGGCAAACCGTGAATATTACCCCTACCCACACTTACTATCCCCACAATTCAAACAGGTCATACAGCCATCCATTTGAATCGCGGCTTTGGTATTACATTTGGTGCATAACTGTGAGCCGGCTGGAAAGGCGCTGGACTCTGTTTCTTGTTCGGCGTTTTTAGCTAGTTTTTCACCTTCAAACTGGGCGCGTTTTTCGTCCATTATTTTTTGTTGGTGATCGCTAATCTGTTCGGTTTTGATCATGCCGATCATTTTTAGGTGCGACTCCACCACGTCGCCAATTTCGGCGACTAACGAGGGCATAAACTTTCCGCCTTTTTTAAAGTAGCCACCGCTTGGGTCGAACACCGAACGCAGCTCTTCCACCAAAAAGGTGATATCGCCACCTTTTCTAAACACCGCAGACATAATGCGGGTTAGCGCGACGATCCACTGGAAGTGATCCATGTTTTTGGAATTAATGAACACTTCAAACGGGCGACGTTGTTCGTGGTCGGTGTCCTGATTGAGCAGAATATCGTTGATGGTGATGTACAAGGAATGCTCGGACAGCGGGGTTTTAATTTTATAGGTTGAACCCAATAGCATTTCTGGCCGTTTCAGGCTTTCATGCATCTGAATGATATTGCTTTTTTCTTCAACCGCTTCTACAGGTTTTTCTACATCGGCTTGGTTACCTTTCTTTACCACTTCGTAGCCGATGATGTCTTGTGAAATTTTATGTGTCATTGTCATAGTCTCCTTCTACCTAAAATTTTCCGTAGTAGCCTTCTTTTAAGGCGTCGTACAGGTTAGCGGCAGTATGTGATTCTCCTTCGTATTCAATCATTTCGTTACCTTTTGCTTCTAATATTGTGCCGTCTTTCAGGTTGAAACGATAAGTGGTGTTTTCCAGGTCAGAATCTTTCACTAATACGCCCTGGAATGCATCGGGGTTAAAGCGGAAAGTAGTACAACCTTTTAGACCCTTTTCATGCGCGTACATATAAATGTCTTTAAACTCGTCAAAGGCAAAATCTGTCGGTACGTTGGCGGTTTTTGAAATAGATGAATCGATCCATTTTTGTGCCGCTGCCTGAATATCTACGTGTTGTTTTGGCGAAATCGTTTCTGCTGTGACAAAGTAGTCCGGTAGTTTTTCATCGGCCTGCTCTGAATACGGCATCGCTTTTTGATTGATCAGGGTGCGGTAAGCCAGCAGTTCGAATGAGAATACGTCTACTTTCTCTTTCGCGTTACGGCCCTCACGGATAACGTTGCGCGCATAGTGGTGCGCGAAGCTCGGCTCAATACCGTTACTGGCATTATTGGCTAACGATAAGGAAATGGTACCCGTTGGTGCAATAGAACTGTGATGGGTAAAGCGCGCGCCCACTTCGGCGAGCTCTTCGACCAGCTCGGGTGCTTCTTTAGCAATTTGTTGCATATAGCGGCTGTATTTTGCGTGCAATACGCGACCTTTAATGCTGTCACCCAATTTGTAACCATCATCGATTAGTTCTGGACGTTTACGCAGCATATCGCCGGTAATCTCGAAGTCTTCGTCCATAATAGGCGCAGGACCTTTTTCTTTCGCCAGTTCTAGCCCAGCATGCCAGCCAGTAATGGCCAGTTGTTTGCTGACTTCTTCGGTAAATTCAACCGACTTTTGTTCGCCGTAAGGAATACCCAACATGGTGAGCGTTGAACCCAGGCCTAAAAAGCCCATGCCGTGACGACGTTTATGTTCAATCGCGTCGCGTTGCCCTTCTAGCGGTAGGCCGTTAATTTCGACCACGTTATCGAGCATACGGGTAAAGATACTTACGGTTTTGCGAAAGTTTTCCCAGTCAAAGGCCGCGTCTTTAGTAAACGGCGCCGTGACGAACTTGGTAAGGTTAACCGAAC
>JBLIAQ010000159.1:0-4328 GCA_047634535.1 Cycloclasticus sp. | reverse complement strand
TCATGGTGATACTTCAAATATCTTCTTCGACTTGTTCTTGTTGGCTTAATTCTAATTCTTTTTGCAAATCCAGGTAATCCATAATCGCGTGTACCAGGCGTTGAGTACCTATTTTCTTCATCGCAGATACCGCAAACACGGGGCCTTCCCACTCCAGTTCGTCAACTATCATTTGACAAAAATTATCGGCCTCATCTTCTGGCAATAGATCTATTTTATTAAGCACTAACCAACGCGTTTTCTTCGCTAACTCGCCACCCCATTTCTCTATTTCTAAAATCGCAGCCCTGGCGGCAGCAACGGGATCGAGATCAGACTCGTAAGGTTCCACATCAACGACGTGTAGCAATAAGTTATTACGCGCCAAATGGCGTAAGAATAAATTACCCAAACCCGCGCCTTCCGCGGCGCCTTCAATAATACCGGGGATATCAGCGATTACAAAACTGCGTAGTTCATCCGCCCGTACCACACCCAAACTTGGATGCAAGGTTGTAAATGGATAATCTGCCACTTTCGGCTGAGCAGAAGAAATAGCACGAATCAAGCTTGATTTACCTGCGTTTGGCAACCCAAGCGTGCCAACGTCTGCGAGCACTTTTAACTCCAGCCTCAACACACGTTGCTCGCCAGGAGAGCCGGGGGAAAACTGCCTGGGCGCTCTATTGGTGCTGCTTTTATAGCGCGCATTTCCAAGCCCATGAAAGCCACCCGATGCGACGAGTAGCTTTTGTCCTTCTGTCGTTACGTCGCCGATCAATTCATCAGTACCATCGTCGTAAACTATAGTGCCTAATGGAACAGGAACGATAAGATCGTCGCCGCCCTTTCCAGTACAGTCTTTACTCATGCCTTTCTGGCCGTGTTCAGCCCTTAGTAGACGATTAAACCGCATATCAATTAATGTGTTTAGCGCCGCTGTTCCCTGTAAATAAACGCTTCCGCCATTGCCTCCATCGCCACCATCTGGGCCGCCCCATGGAATATATTTCTCGCGCCTAAAGCTGACGTGGCCTTTACCGCCATTTCCCGCTTCTACTCGAACACTCGCTTCATCTACGAATTTCATGTTTAATTTTCCAATTACCTTTGTTAAATTTTTTAAGGCCGATTATCACGAGAACATTTAATTTTTGACGCAATAAAAAACCCTGTCATTGACAGGGTTTTTTAAAATGAGCACCTGCCATTACCGCAGCGCACTGTCCGTTACTTTAGGCAGTTTCGATGCGAATATATTTTCTACGTTTCGGGCCCTTAACTTCAAATACTACTTTACCCGACTCGGTTGCGAACAAGGTGTGATCTTTCCCACAGCCAACATTTTCTCCCGGGTGGAAACGCGTTCCTCTTTGGCGAACAATAATGTTACCTGCCAAGACACTCTGACCACCGAATCGTTTAACGCCAAGACGTTTTGATTCCGAATCGCGACCGTTTCTAGTACTACCACCTGCTTTCTTATGTGCCATGAATCTTTCCTTTGTTTATTTACCTGCAGAAATACCCGTAATGAGAACTTCCGTATAATACTGACGGTGGCCCATTTTTTTCATATGGTGTTTTCTACGTTTAAATTTAATGATATGAATTTTTTTGTGACGACCTTGAGATCTAACCGTTGCCGTTACTTGAGCCCCATCAATATTAGGAGAGCCAACTTTAAGTCCAGCTTCGCCGTTTACTAATAATACTGAATCAAACGTGAATTCACTACCTGCTTCAACGTCAAGTTTTTCGATCTTAAGAAAATCACCCTCGGCGACTTTATATTGTTTACCGCCTGTTTGGATTACCGCGTACATTATCTAGAGACTCCCTAGTTTGGTGGGTGGTTTTAAAAAGAGGCGAATTTTAGCCTTTCGCGCGCGCCTGGTCAATCCTATTTAAACAATGAAAAGCATTTTCTTAACTGCTTATACGTCTAAATAATTGTTATTATACGCTATCGATTCAATTTACCTTAAGCTATTCTTCTCATGAGCCGTACAGATACACAACAAACCACCCCATTAATAGACTTTGAAGCTATTCAACTTTTGATGGCCCCTGCTATGCAAGCGGTGGACAAAGAAATTTTAAAACAATTGAATTCAGACGTTGTTTTGATCAACCATATTGGTTTTCATATCGTTAATAGTGGTGGAAAACGCCTCAGGCCAATGCTCGTCGCTTTAAGCGCATGCGCACTGGGCTACGAAGGTAAGGAACACACCACGCTGGCGGCCATTATCGAGTTTATTCATACCGCCACCTTATTACACGATGATGTCGTTGACGAATCTGATATGAGACGCGGCGAAGACACCGCCAATGCAATTTGGGGAAACCCTGCTAGCGTGTTGGTAGGTGATTTTTTATATTCGCGCTCATTTGAAATGATGGTAGGCATCAATAATATGCGCGTGATGGATCTTTTATCGCACACGACTAATGCCATTGCCGAGGGCGAAGTATTACAGCTACTCAATATTAATAACCCGGACACCAGTGAAACTGAATACCTTGAAGTTATTCGTCGAAAAACAGCCAAGCTTTTTGAAGCTGCCACACAACTTGGTGCCGTATTAACCAATAAAGAAGCCGATATTGAGCGTGATATGGCAACTTATGGTCTCCACCTGGGCAACGCCTTTCAAATTATGGATGATATGTTGGACTATATTGCTGATCCTGGTGAATTAGGCAAAAACCTGGCTGACGATCTGGCCGAAGGGAAACCAACTCTTCCATTAATTCACGCCATTGCTCATGGCACGGAAGAGCAGGCAAACTTTATCAAAAAAACGATTAAAGAAGGTAATCGCGACGCTTATTCAGAAATTTTGGCTATTATTCATTCAACCGGTTCCTTAGATTACACGATGCAGTTTGCTGCAAAAGAAGCGCAGAAAGCCATCGATGCCTTAAGCAACATTATTGATAGCCCATACAAAAACGCCATGCAGCAACTGGCTTTATTTTCAATACAACGCAGTTACTAGGCAGCCTAAATAAGCAGCTCTCATCAATTACCCCAAGTCTTTAGCGTCGCTTGTCGCGCACAAAGCTGGTTAAACTTTGTTATAATCGCGTTTTTAAACCAACCATTTTATAGGCATCATTTATGAGCGTTGAGCAACACGACCAATATTTAGCTGAGTGGGAAAGTCGTCAAGAAATTGCAGAGGCAATGGTTCCTATTATCGGTAAAATTTACCGTAGCAGTGGCGTCGTTCTTAAAATTTATGGCAGAACGCTGATTAACGCATCCCCCGTGACTATTCTTAAGTTGCACCGTTATGTTCGCCAATTCGAAAAAACAGATTTGTCCATTCATGACAGCTTTAAGGTATTAATTGCCTTACAAAAAATGAAATTAGGACCTGTGCGTATCGACCTTGGACTCTTAGTCACGCAATATAATAATGAGACGCGCGATGTAGCATTAGAGGATTTTCTGGCCGAAAAATTGGGCAACGGCATTCGCCTGATCCAGGAACAGTCTGCGTCAACGCCTAGAGATGTGGTGCTATATGGCTTTGGCCGAATTGGCCGTTTATTAGCACGCCTACTCATCGAACGAACCGGTTCTGGAAATAAAATGCGTTTGCGCGCTATCGTGGTTCGTAAAGGTGGCGACAACGACCTGCAAAAACGCGCCAGCCTGCTGCGCCGTGATTCTGTCCACGGCTCCTTTCAGGGCACCATCAAAGTAGACGAAAAAAATAACACCATCATGGCGAACGGTAATTTGATTCAGGTGATTTACGCTAGCCACCCGAAAGAAATTGACTACACTCAATACGGTATTTATGACGCTCTTATCGTCGATAACACCGGCATTCGTCGTGATGAAGCAGAACTCAGCGAGCACTTTCTTTCAAAAGGCGCTTCGAAAGCTTTGTTAACCGCGCCGGGTAAAGACGTCAAAAATATTGTTTTCGGCGTTAATACTGATGATATAAAACCTGAAGATAAGGTGATTTCCGCTGCCAGTTGCACAACCAACGCCATTGCACCTACGCTTAAGGCTATTAACGATGAATTTGGCATCATCAAAGGGCACGTTGAGACGGTCCACTCGTACACCAACGATCAAAACTTAATCGATAACTACCATAAAGGTGAACGCCGTGGTCGGGCCGCTGCGCTTAATATGGTGCTGACTGAAACGGGCGCGGCAAAAGCCGTTTCAAAAGCACTACCTGAGCTCGAAGGTAAACTCACAGGTAACGCGATACGCGTTCCAACGCCGAACGTTTCGATGGCGATACTCAACCTTAGACTAGAAAAAGAAACAGACAAACGTTCTTTAAATAATTTTTTACGTGAAACTGCCCTGCATT
>JBLIAQ010000158.1:0-4328 GCA_047634535.1 Cycloclasticus sp. | reverse complement strand
GCTCAGGTGCTATTTAAGGTTGATGAGCTGTCAGCTAAAACTGAGTTTGATCCGCTTGAGTTGGACAGGTATACCCAGGTACAACAGATTTCGCGTTCTCTTCTGGAGAGTATTTCTGATCTAGAAGTCATCAGAGAGGCACTTCTAGAGTCAGATAACGAACTGTCTCAGTTGCTATCTAAGGAGAGCAAACAAACGGATACATTGCTGGTCGACTTACTTAAAACAAGAATGGTTGACTTTGGACGTTTTGTTCCACGATTTGAACGCTTAGTACGGCAAGTTTCTGGCGGGCTTAATAAAAACGTTAAATTGGTGGTGCATGGCGCAGAGACAGAGATTGATCGTTTTATTTTGACTGAGCTTCAAGCCTCTATCGAACATATTATTAGAAACGCGTTAGCGCACGCCATTGAGCCAGCTGAAGAAAGACTGCTGGCGAAAAAAGATGAAACGGGTTTAATTAATATTCGTTTAACTCGCGAGGGATCTGATATTCACCTGAAGATCTCGGATGATGGACGGGGTTTAGATGTTCATAAGATCAGGCAAAAAGGGATAAAGTTAGGCTTGATAAGCGAAAACAAGCAATATTCCGAGCACGATTTAATGCAGCTGATCTTACGGCCTGGGTTCTCAACGCTGGATGAAGTATCAAAGTTGGCCGGAAGAGGTATCGGTATGGACATTGTGAATGATACCGTTCGAGCGATTGGTGGTGCGCTTACAATAAATAGTGAAATCGGCAAGGGTGCTTCTTTCCACTTAGTGTTCCCCTTCACAATGGCGATCAATATGGCGTTAATGGTTGAAGCCAGTGGTGTCACTTATGCCGTGCCAAATAATTTTGTAGAAACTGTTGTGCGTGTACCAATTGACACCCTTCGTGATACCTTGAAATCAGACAAGCCTCACCTGATGAACGCTGGTGAACGGTATCATATGCATAATTTGTCGGAACTGCTTGGTGAGGGCAGTGGGACAATAATGGCAACCGAAAGCCGTTGGGGACATGTTTTACTTGTCAATTCAAGGCAAGAACGGTATGCGGTCGTGGTTGACCAATTACTAGGTAATAAAGAAGTGGTGGTGAAACCATTAAGCTTACACATGGACCTTATTCCATGGTTGTCTGGTTCGACAATATCTAGTCAAGGGGAAGTAATTTTACTGCTCGACCTACCTACGTTAGTTGAGCTAGGTAAGCCTAACGAGCAGCGTTTTGTAGAAGATAAGTCTAATGTTAAAGACGAAGCACCAATGATTATGGTAGTGGATGATTCGATAACGTTTAGAAAAGTGGCTACTAAACTATTGCGACGTGCGGGTTATAGAGTGCATGAAGCCCGTGATGGTTTGGAAGCCGTAGAAAAACTTGATGAGGTTACTCCAGATGGCTTCTTGTTGGATGTTGAAATGCCAAGAATGGATGGTTTTGAATTAGCTCGTCATATACGACGAACGGCTGAAATAAAAGACTGTCCAATTGTAATGGTGACATCGAGAACGGGTGAAAAACATAAAAATCACGCGCAAGAGATTGGTGTTAATGACTACTTTGGTAAACCATTCGACAGTGCTGCGCTGATAGCAAGTATTAATGGATTAATGGGGGCTGCTCATGCAGGGTAAAAAAGAAATAATTCGTTCAATTTTGTTGCCACTGAAACAAGGCAGTTTATTGCTTCCTCACTCGTCGATGGTTGAGATAATACCAGAGCGCATTATCGAGCCGCTTGAACGTGCTGCTGAATGGGTGCTTGGCTTGATTACGTGGAACAACGAAAGCATTCCTCTGTTAGAGTTGGAAACCGCGTTTGGGATTCAATCAAGTGTTAAGCCAAAACGCCCCAGGTTAGTCGTTATTCCTAGTCTAACAAATGATCATGGTTATAAATACCTGGCTATTCGAACAACGGGAGTACCTACCATGATCCAGTTAACAGGTGATGAGTTGTTAGAAAATCAAGGCTTAGCATTCAACCAAAAGTACGTTCAGTTTAGCGGTGAGCTGCAGGGGCGCTCCGTTATAGTGTCAGATATCACAAAACTAGAAGCTGACCTTCTGCTAAAAGTCCCGCATAGATTAACGGAAGAGGCTTAAAGTTTAATTTACAAGTTTCGCTTGAGCCTCAAGGTATTTTTTAGCCGTTTTCAATGCCACCTCTTCACTTAGGGAAGGCCCCGGCGCGGTTTTATCCCAGTCTAAGGTTTCCAGGTAATCTCTAACAATTTGTTTGTCGAAACTGGCGGGGCTGGTGCCAACCTTGTATTCTTTAACATCCCAAAAACGCGATGAGTCAGGGGTTAGCACTTCGTCAATCAGGTGCAAAACGCCTTTATCGTCCAGGCCAAATTCGAATTTGGTGTCGGCAATGATGATGCCGCGCTGTAAGGCGTATTCAGCAGCCGTTTTGTATAGCGTAATGCTGACGTCGCGAACTCGCTTTGCTAGTTCTTCACCCAATAACGGTACCATTTGCTCGTAGGAGATATTTTCGTCGTGCTCGCCGACAGCTGCTTTAGTAGACGGTGTGAAAATAGCCTCAGGCAGTTGAGAGGCTTGCTGTAAGCCTTCGGCTAATTGAATGCCGCAAACGGTACCCGTTTTCTGATAATCTTTCCAGCCGGATCCAATTAAGTAACCGCGAACAATCGCTTCTATTGGCAGAGGCTTTAGTTTTTTTACGATAATGCCGCGTTTTTCAAGGCGTTTACAGTCTTCCTCGTTATCCAGTACCTGATCAAGCGTTAAGTCGGATAACTGGTTTGGGATAATATGAGACAGTTTGTTGAACCAGAACGTAGAGACTTCGTTTAGTACAATACCCTTGCCGGGAATTGGATCGGGTAGAATAACGTCAAAAGCAGACAAACGATCGGTGGTGACAATCAACATATGTTTGTCGTCAATATCGTAGATGTCTCGTACTTTACCCTTATGAATAAGCGGTAAGCTGGTTAGGTTGGCGTCGAGAAGAGAAGCTGGAATCGTCATTTGATTATTCTGCTGTAATGAAAAAAGCTGATAATGATCTAATTTTATTAACAATTATGCAAGCAAAAGGTTTGAAACAATGAGATGGACGGGAAAATTACTGGGGAGCGTATTCGGTTATATGACGTTTGGCGTGTTAGGCGCGCTATTGGGCCTTTATATTGGTCATAAATTTGATACCGGTCTGGCACAAAATCCATTTGATCCCGAGCGTCAACAGCGCATCAAGAAAATGTTCTTTAAATCAACATTTGCCGTGATGGGACACATCGCAAAAGCAGATGGGCAGGTGTCGCAGGAAGAAATACGTATGGCGCAGCGAGTGATGGCGCAAATGGAGCTGTCCGCTGAAATGAAAAAAGAAGCGATTGCAGAGTTTAATCGCGGTAAGGGGGATGGTTTTGATTTAGAAGCTGAACTAGACGACTTCAAGCAAGCTTGCCAGCACCAAAAGAATTTGGTGCGTATGTTTATCGAGGTGCAAATACAGGCGGCCTTAGCCGATGGGCATTTAGATGGCGCAGAAGACAAAGTGTTGCAACATATTTGCGGACGTCTGGGTATTCCACACTTTGCTTACGAGCAGCTTAAACGGATGCTTGGGGCCGGTCAGCGCCGCGGCTCGCATCAGCAAACGCGTTCAACGCCGGAAGAAAGTTACGCCATTTTGGGCGTCGCAGAGTCCGCCAGTGATGCGGAAGTGAAGAAAGCCTACCGCCGACTGATTAGTCAGCACCACCCCGACAAGCTCGTATCGAAAGGCTTGCCCGATGAAATGATGAAAATAGCGAAGGAAAAAACCCAGCAGTTGACCGAAGCGTATGACGTTATTCGCGATATGAGAAAAAAGCAATCGTGAAGGCCAATTTGTATTGGCCTTCGACTTATAATGGATAAAATTACTCAACTCAATAAATTTAGGAGGCGTTATGCCATCATTTGATGTGGTGTCTGAAGTGGATATGCACGAGCTGACGAATGCTGTGGATCAGGCGAATAAGGAAGTCGGTACGCGGTTTGACTTTAAAGGTACGAATGCGGAATTTGAGCAAGCGCAACATGAAGTAACGTTGATTGGCGAATCTACCTTTCAGCTGGGGCAAATGCTGGATATCTTCCGCATCAAATTATCCAGACGCGGCGTGGACGTTAACTGCATGGACGTGCAAAAATCGGAGCAATCGGGTGTCAAGGTTCGCCAGAAGGTGATTATAAAAGAAGGGCTAGATAGTGATTCTGCTAAAAAAATCATCAAGCTAATTAAAGATAAAAAACTCAAGGTACAGGCGCAAATTCAGCAGGAACAGGTTCGCGTTACTGGTAAAAAGCG
>JBLIAQ010000157.1:0-4335 GCA_047634535.1 Cycloclasticus sp. | reverse complement strand
TTAAATCCGGTGTTTTTTAAATCGGGTGTTTTTTAATTTAACCCTAGTGATGAGTTTATATTACGCGCCGTGGCAGTGTTTGTATTTTTTTCCAGTCTGGCACCAGCAAGATTCGTTTCGGCTAAATTTTAAAGCAATGGCGTTGACCTGTGTATCGCCATCAAGATAAAACCAGCGGCCATCCTCTTTAAGAAAGTTCGACTTTTCGCGTAATTCATAATAGCGACCTTCTTCTTCAAAGCAAGCGGCAAATTCAACTAGTCCGATATCCTGTTCTGGTTGGCCATTTTCTGTATTAATAATTCGTAAGCTTATCCAGTTTGTCTGTGACGACTCTTGTTTGAGTTGTGCAGGGCTTAACGCGCTGCGTTTAGCTGGATGGTGTGAATCGTTCAGGTATTGGAAATTATTCATACAAAATGCGCTGAAGCGCGAACGCATAAGTTGTTCGGCCGTTTGCGGATGACTTTTTCGGCGTAAATACGGTTCGCAGCACTGCGCATAGGTTTTGCCCGAGCCGCACCGGCATAAACTATTGGGCAAACTCATAACGAATATCGCAAATACAGTAAGTAATTTTCCCCGCCGGCGTCATCACCTCGACCTCATCATCCAGCTGTTTTTTGAACAGGGCTTTAGCCACCGGCGAGTCCATGCTGATGTAGTGCGGCTGGTGGTCAATTTCATCAGGCCCAACGATGCGGTAAGTCATTTCACGCCCCTCATCATCTTCCAGAGTAATGATGGCAGAAAAGAATACCTGTTCGAGATTACTCGGCGCCTGTTGCACGACATTAAGCGTAGGTAGGCGTTTTTGCAGGTAGCGAATTCGCCAGTCAATTTCGCGTAGTTCTTTTTTGCGATAAATGTATTCGGCATTTTCCGAGCGGTCACCTTCGGCTGCGGCCGCAGACAACGCGATAACAACCTGCCTACGTTTAGTCCAAAGATCCAGCTCTTCCTGTTGCAAAATGGTAAAGCCCTGCAGGGTGATATAAGGCGATTTTGGCGGAGCGGGTGGACGATAGCGACTCATGGGGCAAAGTGTGTTAAATTTTCTTTTAAACGATAATTATAAAGTCAGACTTATGTTAAGCATACCTATAAGAGAGGGCGAACGCCCCAAAACCACTAATACTAATCCGCACGAACAACTAAATCAAAATCCGGATAGCGAGGCCTACGAGTCTTTTAAGGCCAAATTATTTCATTTTAATGACACCAGCAGACGGCCGAGCATTATTTCGGTGCCTGGTTCGGAAGCCTTATGGTTGAATGAAGGTATCGCCTGTAATTGCAAAAATGGTTTTATGATAGGCCGTGAATTTGCACACATTCACCCCGCCTACGACGGAAGCTTGCATATGGCCCTGTCGCAGCGCGATTTTGACGAGGTGCTCAATAAACAGTGGGGCGAAAAAC
Source organism: Cycloclasticus sp. (assembly GCA_047634535.1). GTDB lineage: Bacteria > Pseudomonadota > Gammaproteobacteria > Methylococcales > Cycloclasticaceae > Cycloclasticus. The sequence continues at coordinate 2,913 of JBLIAQ010000157.1, read as the reverse complement.
ACCCGTTGGCGGGCATGCATTCGATTCCAGATACCATCGTGATGGTTTACGCGCCGCGCAATGATGCAGAGATGGACGTCGTTTTAAGTATTGTAAAAGCGTCATTAAAGAACGCTAAAAAGTTAACAGGAGAAGAGTAATGACCGAAAAAACACTAGAAATGGGCGATATCATAGAAAATAATCCACTCGGTAGATTCCAAAAAATAGTGATGTTTTTTTGCGCATTAGTCATCGTGTTTGATGGTTTTGACGTGCTGGCTATCGCCTTTGCGGCTCCTGCCTTAAGCGCTGCGCTGGATATTCCAAGGAGTGAACTGGGCTATGTTTTCTCAGCTGGTTTGGTCGGCATGATGGTGGGCGCATTAATCTTAGGACCGGTAGGCGATAAATACGGACGGCGTTACGCGGTTATTGCGAGTGTCTTCGTATTCGGCCTGTGTACCTTACTAACGGGCTTTATTGAAAGCTATGACGAGCTGGTGCTACTGCGTTTTCTAACTGGCCTTGGCCTGGGTGGTGCGATGCCGAATGCAACCGCCTTGATGACCGAGTACGTTTCTAATCGACATAGAAATGTCGCCGTCGCCGTTATCTTTTTAGGTATGCCCATTGGCGGTATAACCGGTGGTTTGCTGGCGTCGGAAATTATCCCTGTATTTGGTTGGTCATCGCTATTTTATGTGGGTGGCATTATGCCGTTGCTATTGGTACCCATCTTGTTGTTCTGGTTGCCAGAATCACCACGGTTTTTAGTGGAGCATGATGATGATAATGATGAAGTATTGCGCGTTATCGCGAGAAAAATTGAAGCAAAAGAAACCATATCTGACAACGCTATTTTTGCTCACCATATCGAAGAAAAAAAGCATTTCCCAGTCAAGGCTCTGTTTATGGAAGGCCGCGCAAAAGACACTGTGTTAATTTGGACGGTGTTCTTCTTTAATCTGATGGTGGTTTACTTTTTATATAGCTGGATTCCAACCCTGTTGGTGCAAGCGGGTTATCAACTCAGTGAGGCTTCCCGAACGGTGGTGGTGTTAAATGTGGGCGGGGCATTAGCGCCGTTTGTGTTTTCTAAACTGATTCGATCTTTTGGCTCGAAAATAGTCCTTACCAATTGTTTTGTATTAGGTGCCATCAGCATGATCGCGGTAGGGCAGCTGGGTTCATCGCTTAATCTGGTGATGATCTTGTCTTTCTTCGCGGGGTTCTTTATCGTCGGCGGGCAAATTAGCCTAAATGCACTCTCTAGTTATATGTACCCCACGCATATTCGTTCAACGGGCGTCGGTTGGGCCAATGGTATTGGCCGCTCGGGCTCAATTTTCGGTCCATTGCTAGCCGGTGCGTTAGTCACTGCTTCATTTGGTTTGAACGTAAACTTTATCGTCTTTGGTGCGCTATGTTTTGTAACGGCAACAGCTGCTTTTTTTATCAAAAATCACGAAAAAAAGATCAATTAACCCTTGAAAATAATTCTCTAAATCCACATTTCTCTACTGTCAACAACCGTATAGGAGAAATAATATGGCTTTAGTAAGATATGAACCCTGGCAAATATTACAGCAGTTTAGTAATGATATTAATCGTCAGCTTTTAGACGCTAACGAGGACAGCGCTTCATCTATCGCTACGTGGACACCGGCGGTAGATATTAAGGAAGAAGAAAACCGTTTTGTGGTTAAGGCGGATATTCCTGGAGTTGATCCTAAGGATATAGACGTCAGTATGAAAGAAGGCGTGTTATCCGTTCGAGGCGAACGCACTCAGGAATCGAAAGAAGAGAAAGACGGTTATAAGCGGGTAGAACGAATTAGTGGTAGCTTCTATCGCCGCTTTGTTTTGCCGGATACGACCGATGCCGACAATATCAGTGCTAATTACGATAAGGGCGTGCTTGAATTAGTCGTACCCAAAAAACCATTGGCTAAACCGAAACGTATCGAGGTTAAAAGCAGTGATAGTTAGGTTTTAAACAGCTGTTAGAAAGCGGGGCGAAAGCCCCGTTTTTTTATGGCTGAAAGTAAAGTCTTCAACAGCAGGTCTAGAAGGCATAGAATGTTTAAAAAGGAATTCATATGCTAATTAAAAAACCGTCTTCGCTCGTTGATAATGACGTCACCCCGCAAGGTGCTTTTAACGACAGCCGGGCACTGATATCGACTTCCCGCCGTCAATTTCTATCAAAAAGCTCTACGCTTATGTTGGCTGGCGGCTTAGCCCCGAGTACCCTATGGGCCGGCAATAAAATTGCGAACTATAAAAAAAGCCCCTTATCGCTAAATGAAAGCCCTACGCCTTACGAATACGTGACGACTTATAATAATTTTTATGAGTTTGGTACTTCAAAAGGTGATCCCGCCGTCAACGCTCATCTGCTGAAAACTAAACCGTGGAGTGTAACGATAGAAGGTGAGGTGGGTAAACCTGGAGTGTATGACCTGGAAGATATACTGAAGCGCCAACAACTAGAAGAACGAATTTATCGCTTACGTTGCGTGGAAGCGTGGTCGATGGTGGTACCGTGGATTGGTTTTTCACTGGCCGATTTAATCAAACAGATGGAACCTACTTCAAAAGCAAAGTACGTTGAATTTACGACCTTGTACGACCCAGAACAAATGCCGGGTCAGAAACGGCGTACCCTGAAGTGGCCGTATACCGAAGGCTTGCGTATAGACGAAGCGATGAATCCACTCACCCTAATGGCGACGGGTCTGTATGGTGAAGAAATGCCGAATCAAAACGGTGCGCCTTTACGGTTGATTGTGCCCTGGAAATACGGCTTTAAAAGTATCAAGTCGATCGTAAAAATTAGATTAACAGAACAGATGCCAAAAACGTCATGGAACGAGTCGGCGCGGCACGAGTATGGCTTCTATGCTAACGTCAACCCAAGCGTGTCGCACCC
>JBLIAQ010000156.1:0-4349 GCA_047634535.1 Cycloclasticus sp. | reverse complement strand
CTGGAAGAGGCGCATTCAGCCAAAATGCCATCGGTGCAGCCAGAAAGTACAATCAGGCCACTATTTTTATCCAGAATTTTTTGTGTCGTTAAATACGGTATGCCCTTATCCTGGCCATTTAAATACGATTCTGAAATCAGTTCCGACAGGCCTAAATAACCCTGTTTATTCTGCACCAGCAAGGTCACTATATAAGGCTTTTTTTGATCAACCGTGTCTTTGATTAGTACGTCTGCGCCTAAAATAGGCTTTACCCCAGCCGCCTGAGCCGCCTTGTAAAACTTTACCGCCGCAAACAAGTTTGACTGGTCTGTTACCGCAATTGCAGGCATGTTTAACTCAGCCGCTCGTTTGACTAATGGCTTCACGCGAATAATGCCATCCACCAGTGAATACTCGGTGTGATTTCGTAAGTGAATAAATTTTACGGCTTCACTCATAGTAACAAGCCTCTGACTGGAGCGAACGACTGACGATAAATAGCAATGACGCCTTTTTCGTTAAGCAGTTTTTTGTGCTCTGGGGTCGGATAACCCTGATGTTTGGATAATTTATAACCTGGATACAGAGTGTCCAGCAATAGCATATGCTCGTCGCGATAAACCTTCGCGATGATCGAAGCGGCGGATATTTCTGCAATCAGCGCATCCCCTCCTTTAATGCATTCACCTGGAATATTGATATCCGGGTAAAAGGTACCGTCTACCTGAGCAATATCAGCCTTCAGTGTTAGGCCGTTAAACGCCCTTTGCATTGCTAATAAGCTGGCTTGCAAGATGTTAATATCGTCAATTTCAGACGCTTCCGCGCGCCCGATCGACCAGTCTAGGGCCCTTTCCAGTATTATTTTAGATAACTCGTCTCTTTTTTTCTTTGTTAGTTTTTTCGAATCCGCCAAACCCTCAATAGGTTTTTTGGCATCCAAAATAACCGCCGCCGCGACGACAGGGCCCGCGATGCAGCCCCTTCCCACCTCATCCAGGCCTACGATAATACTCACTTAATCTCGCCTTCAATGACGCGTGAAACAATACTCGCAGCCTGTTCATCCGCGTCACGCGTTAGTCTTACCTTCATCTTGCTGAATTCATTAATCATACCCTGAGCGACAGTGGGGTCATGGTGAATTCTTAACAGCTCTTCCGCTAACACCTCTGCAGTGGCCTGGTCGAGTAAGTATTCTTTAACAATAGGCTTTCCAGCGATTAAATTCGGCATTGAGACAAAGGGAGCTTTTAATAATTTAAACGTATTAAAAACCCAGGCCGTTAATGCTGATAATTTATAAGCCACGACCATTGGTTTTTTTAATAACATCGCCTCTAAGGTCGCCGTTCCTGAAGCAACTAATACGTAATTGGACGCCGATAACATGGTACTTGAGGCCATCTGTCGACAATCCAAATTGAGCTTGATAGCAGACTGCGTGTAAATATCCATAAACGCTTTTTCTGTCGCCTGATCTGGCAGCGGCACTAATATTTTAAGCCCCGGTATAGCGTCAGAACATATTTTCGCCGTTTCAATGAATAATAAAGCGTGCTGGGCAATTTCGCCCAAGCGACTACCCGGCATCAGGGTCAATACCGGCGTTTCATCGTTAATACTTAAGGTCTTTCTGGCTGACAATAACTCTGACGTATCGCTAAACTTATCCGCTAGAGGATGGCCAATAAAATGCGCGGGGACTGGCGTTTGCTTAAAATAATCCTCTTCAAATGGAAAAATACATAGCAGCGCATTCATCGTGCCGATGAGTTTTTTTATTCTTTTAGGCCGCCACGCCCAAACGGTGGGACTAACGTAATGCACGGTCTTAATGCCACTGTTATAAAGGTCTCGTTCGAGTTTCAGATTAAAATCCGGCGCATCAATGCCGATAAAGACATCAGGAGCTTCATTCAGGATAGTTTTTCTTAATGCTCTTCTGATACCTAATAATTCGGGCAGGTGTTTAATCACTTCAAACAAACCGAACACCGATAATTTAGCCATCGGATAAAGGGATTGAAAACCTTCGGCTATCATTCGCTGGCCGCCGATTCCTGAAAATTGCGCTGTTGGATAGCGTTGTTTTAATTGTTTAATTAGGCCAGCGCCAAGAATATCACCCGAGTGCTCACCCGCTACGATAATTATTTTCATCGGTTTATCTATATCGGTCGGCATAGTCTATAAAATTGTATTCGTTTAAAACCTGAAGCGGCATACACTTTCATTAGAAACCGTATGGGTATTGAGTACTATTAACGTAATATGCTTCGGTTTGACTTTTCAAAAAAATCAACCATAACATTTAGCTCTGGTTCAATTTGCGCCATTTCGGCTAATCGAACAGTCGCTTCTGATAGCGTTAAACCCGTCTTGTAGAGTACTTTATATGCGCGTTTTATTTGTAGAATTGTTTCTTGAGAAAAACCACGTCGATCGAGCCCAACAGAATTGATCCCGTGTGGTTTTGTGGGCCGGCCACCAACCATCACGAAAGGCGGTACGTCCTTAGTAATCGCGCTTCCCATCGCAGAAAAGCAATGGTCACCAAGATAACAAAATTGATGGACTATCGAAAAGCCACCTAAAATAACGTGCGATCCTATCCGTACATGGCCACCTAGCGAAGCGGCATTAGCCAGAATTACATGATCTTCAATAACGCAATCGTGCGCCACATGCGTATAGGCCATAAAGAGGTTATCGCTGCCAATAATCGTTGTATTGTTATCTTGTAATGTTCCTCTATGGATCGTCGTAAACTCGCGAATAACGTTATTATCACCAATTTCTAAATAAGACAGATCGCCAGCGTATTTTTTATCCTGAGGATCTTCGCCGATGGAGGAAAACTGGTAAATATGATTGTTTTTCCCGATCGTTGTCGTACCATTAATGGTCACGTGCGGCCCTATTATCGTTCCAGTTCCGATCGAGACATTGGCGCCTATCACCGTATAGGGACCGACCTTTACGTTTTCATCAACCGATGATGATGGATCAATGATGGCTGTAGGGTGAATCATTTAGTTGAATCCTTAGACGCACACATAATATCTGCGGAGACAATTAATTTGCCGTCCACACTCGCTGAGGTTTCAAATGTCCAAATATTTCGTTTATTTTTAATACACAGTGCTTCTAGCATTATCTGATCCCCCGGTACAACTGAACGCTTAAAACGCGCATTATCGACTCCAACTAAATAATATTCGCCAAAACTCTCGCCACGTTCAGTAAGTGTTTTCATGGAAAGCAAACCCGATGCCTGCGCAAGGGCTTCAATAATTAATACACCCGGCATAATCGGGTTATGCGGGAAATGACCCGTGAAATGCGGTTCATTATAAGTAACATTTTTTACCGCTAATAATCTTACACCCGCCTCAAATTCAATGACTTTATCAATCATCAAAAAAGGATACCGGTGCGGTAAAAACTCCATAACTTTCCTTACATCATCCATTGGCATCACGGTTCCTTCTGAGAGTTTAAAATCTGATTAATTTTTTTTGTTAGTGTATCCAGTTGTTTAAAACGAACCGCATTCTTTAACCATTCTCTATTACTTTGGAATGGTGTACCGGAAGAGTACACTCCAGGCTTTTTTATGGAATGAGTCACCATCGTCATGCCGGTAATATGCACACCATCGGCTATTACAATATGACCAACGAGCCCTACACCACCTGCGAGGGTACAGTGACGGCCAATCTTTGTGCTGCCAGCGATGCCCGTACAGGCCGCTATCGCCGTATGGTCACCAATAACGACATTATGCGCTATCATCACCTGGTTATCTATTTTGACACCATTACCAATGACCGTATCATCCAGTGCGCCGCAATCTACCGTGCTATTAGCGCCAATTTCAACATCGTTGCCAATCACGACGCGACCTAGTTGTGGAATCTTAACCCAGCCCTGTTTATTGGATTCAGGTGCATAGCCAAAACCATCACTACCAATAACAGCGCCAGGATAAAGCGTTACATTATTGCCAATCGACGTATCTTTACCGAGCGTAACATTTGCAACCAAGGTGACGTTTTCACCCAGCACGACTCCGTCATCAATAAAACAACCCGGTCCAATTTGGCAAGCACGTTGCAAATTCACGTTCTTGCCAATCACTACATTAGGGCCAATGACACAATCTTCTGCAATAAAGGACTGTTCGCCTATCACTGCAGAGGAATGGATTGATCCTGTCGGCCTTGGGACCTGGTGGATAATGCTCGCGGCTTTAGCGTACGCCAAATACGGGTTATCTACGATTAACGCATTAACGGGGCAAGCGCTGACAAATTCGGCTGATAATATAACAACACCGGCGTTGGTTTTTTCAAGCGCCGGTG
>JBLIAQ010000155.1:0-4376 GCA_047634535.1 Cycloclasticus sp. | reverse complement strand
CGCTTATTTGAGCTGAGAGTGTAAACGTGGTCTGGCGTGTTTTTCTGCAATTCCTCTATTTGGGCTGCGTTAGTTTTGGCGGCCCTGCTGCACATATCGGTTACTTCCGAAAAGTATTTGTAGAGCAGAAATCTTGGCTAAATGAACAAGAATTTGCTGCTGATCTTGCCCTCTGTCAATTTCTTCCTGGTCCATCTTCTAGTCAGTTAGGCTACGCTATCGCCTGCCGGCGTGGCGGTATTCCCGCGGGCATCGCGGCATTCCTCGGGTTTACCTTACCTTCATTTCTTCTTATGTATGGCCTCGCGGTTTGGCAATTAAACATTGCTGAAGGCACTCTGCAATTCGGTATTGTTAGCGGCTTAAAGCTGTTAGCGGTGGCGGTGGTGGCCGATGCAGTGTGGGGCATGGCAAATCAGTTTTGTCGGCAACCGCTAACCATCGTATTGACGGTAGTAAGTGCTGCGACGTTGGCGTGGGCCATGACACCACTGTGGCAGTTCTCATTAATGGCGCTAGCCGCAGGTGTTATGGCGTGGCGAGCCGAGCCAGCGCAGAACCTTGTTGGTATTAAAACAGACCGTACCTTGCTGGCTTGTCTTACAGTTTTCGTGCTGCTATTCGCAGTGTGTTTTATTTTTTCTGCGGGTATCTTCGCGACGTTTTATAAAGCAGGTAGCTTGGTGTTTGGTGGCGGTCATGTGGTCTTGCCGCTGTTAGAGCCTTTAGTTGGCGAGGCCTTGAGCAAAGACCAGTTTTTATTGGGTTACGCTGCCGCGCAGGCCGTGCCGGGCCCCATGTTTTCCCTCAGCGCCTACCTTGGTGCGGCTATACGTTCAGACGCGGCCCTGCTATATGCATTTATCGCCACGCTGGCTGTGTTCGCTCCAGGCTTTTTGCTTCTTTCAGGATTTCGGGGGATTTGGCAGCAACTATCAACGCGACCCCGTATCGTTGCGGCCATTGCAGGTGTTAATGCCGTTGCCGTTGGCATGTTGGCGGCGGCGTGGATAAACCCCGTGGCGAGTAGTGCCCCCCACGATTGGTTTGCCCTTCTATTGGCGGTGGTGGGATTCATTGCGCTGCGCAGCAAGCGTGTGCCGATTATGGCTATTATTGTGGTGTTCGCCGTTTGCGGTGCGGCGTTCTATTGAAGGTAGGTGGCTGCGATAACTTAAAGGTCTGTGCCTTCTTTGTTGACTCCCTTTTCGCAGCCGACACATTTGAATGTTATCTTGGTTGTGGTTTCGTTTTAGGTAATCGTCATCGCCAACTTGGCTACATGCTTACTCGTAAGATGGCCGAATTGCTATTAGCGGCCAGTCGCTGGGTTTCAAAATATCGGCGACGAACCAGTCAAGCAAAGAGGCTATCAGCCGGACTTAAAACGCCTTTTCCTCCGCGATTTACCACGTGGGTATATATTTCTGTTGTGCTTATATCTGAATGTCCCAACAACTCTTGGATGGTACGCAAATCATATCCAGATTCGAGTAGATGGGTGGCGAAGCTATGCCTAAAACTATGAGATTTTGCGGGTTTATGAACTTTCGCTGCTAGAACAGCTTGTCGAATTTGTTTAGATAGTGCAGGTGGGTGCAAATGGTGCCGTCGAAGAACACCAGATCTTGGGTCTTTCCCGATTTTCGTGGACGGGAATAGGAATTGCCACGCAGTTTCTTTTGCCGCCGAAGGGTACTTTCGATTAAGGGCGTCGGGTAAATAAACTTCACCATAGCCGTCTATAATATCTTGAGCGTGCAATCGCTCAACGTGCGCAATCTGCTGCTTCAACCCTGGAATTAATCTCATCGGAAGCATGGTGGTACGATCCTTGTTGCCCTTGCCCGCGCGAACAAAAATATTGTTACTGCCGAAATCAATATCTTTGACCCGAAGTGAAAGTAGCTCTGCCTTTCGTAAGCCAGAGCCGTACATCAGCTCAACTTGTAAACGGTGAGCACCCCGAAGATTAGAAAGAATCGCTGAGATTTCTTCACGGCTATAGACCACAGGGATGCGCCTAGCGCCTTTGGCGGGTTTAAACGCAAGATCACCAATATCTAGCCCCATAAACCGCTTATATAAATAAACCAAGGCATTGAGGGCGATTCGTTGGGTATTTGTAGAGCAAGTGCGCTGTTCTGCTAAATGACTTAGAAATGCCTCAACATCAGTCATACAAAGGTCTTTGGGGTGTTTTCGGCCATGAAACCGAATAAACCGTTTTACCCAATGCAGGTAAGTTTGCTCTGTTCGGTAGGCCAGACCATTTTGGCGACTGTGTAAGCGCAATTGGTCGAGGAATCGGCCTGAATTAGGCGAAATAAGAGGGCGAATGTCTTCCATGACGGATCCAAAAAACACTGGTTATAAACACAGTATATGTATTGCTGTTGGGTCGTCAAGGCCCGTGAACAAGAGAGCGCTTCCCATTAACACCTTGGCGAGTTACTTAAGTTATTGAATTTTATAAAAACTGCGATATGATCAGGGGAAAGGAATGTTTGGCAGAAATAAAGGGAAGTAGTCTTCGTTTGACCGGCACTCGCTAATAGCGAGGTCGCTACATCATTGAATTTCCTAGAAATTTCCAGTCAACGTAAAAGTCACTTCCGTGATAAGGGGGCAAAAGTGATATATGGCCTGAGTCGTCTGAATAAAACTGTTATGATCATCTGGAAGATTGTTAATGATGTATAGAAAGTTTGTAGAGAAAAACTCAAATAATAATATTCTTTCTGCAGTAGATGTTCTTGGACGTTTTGATTTTGGAACTTGCTTAATATCATTAGACTCTCTTGATACTAATGATCTAGAGCGTCTGGCAAAATCACATACCAAAGGTGAAAAGCCTACAGATGATGTTCTCTTTGGTCTCAGAAAAGTGTTGCCACTAGCAATACATGAGTACACGCACTTTATTGATTCGACATCAACTGTTTGGGGGATTGATCATCTTCATATGATGAACTCGGCATATGAGTCTGATGATCGACGAGGTGGGACGGAGGAAGGTTTCTACGTGGCAAAACAATTCTCTGATCATTTGAATAGAATTAAATACCCAAATTATTATACAGTTGTAAATAATATTGAAGATAAGCAGCCATGGGTAGCTCAACCTTCAATAGGTCAATTATTCGGGGCTGATGGAAAACCTAGCGACGAGAGCATACTCTTTATCCGCTTCACTAGGAGTGATGGAGAGCTTATTGCAAGATCGCCAATTTCTCCTGTTTCGATCTTAGAAGCATCTGCTATGGCCCAAGAAGTTCTCTCAGAAGGAATGATGATTAATGAACATAGTGATGATTGTAAAATCATAGAAAGTATTAATTTCTCGAAAAGAACATTATCTTTTTTGTATAACAAGAATGTAACCGAATATTCAGCTTGTATCCATATGCTCGCTAATCAGCAAGGGTGCAGTGATATTGGTCAAGCGTTTATGCTCGTATCACTAATAACAAGAATAGTTCTAAATAGTACTGAAGCAGCTTTTGAAACTGTCATAAAAAATGATAGCTTTAATCAGGTCCTTGGGAAATCTCTTGACGATGGAATGCTGGTAGGGATTAAGAATGGATTACGGCATAATAACATTGGCATTCTTTACTATTTGATCGTATCTGGACTTCCAGAAAAATCTTATTTGAGTATAGGCTCAGCAAAAAAGGGTATAGAAGACTCCCTTAAAATACTAGGCTTAAGTGTCGAATATATAAATGAAACGGCCTTAAGGCATTTTGAAGAAATAGAGAAATTTATATCTAATACGAAAATAGAGCCAATTAAAAAAATTGCATCTTCTGCTAAGAATAATTTTTCTAAAATTGACATTCAAGCAGTAGCCATTCCCTTTGATAAGCTTGGGCTACCTAAAGTAATGTTAGGCGATTTAACAGAATCCTTTATATTCCCACCAGATAATAATGAATTAAAAAACTTTGATATTGAAAGCTGTTTTGATGAGTTGGCATTCGGTGAAAGCTGGGTTAAAAGGTTTAACGAAGGGTGTGTCTAATCATAACAAGCAAAGGCAGCATCGCCCTGCGGGCTGGACGCGCTAACGCGCGCCGCTGCTTTGGGCGTTAAGCATCGGGTCGAATGATGGATCATACACATAACTTTAACGAAAATGACTGGCCCTTTGAGGAATCGATAGACCACGTTACATACTCAACAAAAAACATTGTACATAAAGGATTCCCAATCTTAACTATCGCGCATGACCACGATGGTGATTGGTAAGCGGTCAACAAACCCCACCTAATTAATTATTTGCAAACTCAGATAATGCGCCTATAGTTTTCTACAGGCTCTGGATGAGTCTACAGCATGGAAGGTAATCTCAAGGATGAGGGTCAGCAAGG
>JBLIAQ010000154.1:0-4447 GCA_047634535.1 Cycloclasticus sp. | reverse complement strand
TGCTTATTGCAATGGGGGCGACACTTGAAGAGTCCGCTGCGAGGGCGCAACAATTGAAAAGTGTCGCTGGGCGGATGCAAACGATAGCAAAGGACCCAACTGCCCCGACCGTCATCATCGACTATGCACACACCCCTGATGCTTTAAAACTGGCATTACGAAGCCTGCATGCGCACGCTGAAGGCAAGATAAAACTAATTTTTGGTTGTGGTGGTAATCGTGACGCGGCTAAACGCCCCGTTATGGGTGCAATAGCAGCAGAATGGGCTGATGACGTCATTATTACTAATGATAATCCTCGTCTCGAGTCAGCTGAAAAAATTGCTGAACAAATTAAATCAGGAGCTCCGAACGCAAATCACCTGACGATCGAGTTAGATCGCCAGCGTGCGATCGAGCACACAATCGCTGGTGCGTCAGCAAGCGATATTATTTTAGTGGCCGGCAAGGGGCACGAAGAGTACCAGCAAATAGGTGAAGAAAAAATAAGTTTTAGCGACCTTGTTGAAGCGCGTAACGCCTTGGAAAGAAGAGCGCTGGCTGGCGCGGGGAAGTCTGGATGCGAGTCATGAGCCTTCAACAGTTAGCGAGCACCGTAAATGGCCATCTAGTGGGCGAAAATCTGAGTTTCAGTGCAATCAGTAGCGACACCAGAAGCCTTAAAAAAGGCGACTTATTTGTAGCCCTGCAAGGTGAGAATTATGACGCCAACAACTTTGTCGCTAGTGCCCATGAAAAAGGAGCCGTAGCGGCTCTAGTCAGTGCAGATGTGATGGTTGATATGCCTTATGTCAAAGTTGAGGATACCTTGCAGGCGCTCACCACATTGGCGACAGCCGAGAGACAGCGGGCAGACATTCCTCTGGTGGCGATCACCGGTAGCAATGGCAAAACCAGTGTGAAAGAAATGTTGGCCAGTATTCTGGCTCAGTCAAGCAATGTGCTGGCGACGGAAGGTAACCTAAATAATCAAATCGGTGTGCCATTAACGCTACTTAAACTAAGCAAAGATCATCAGGTGGCCGTAATCGAAATGGGTGCGAGCCATCAGGGTGATATAGCCCATCTTTGTGATATCGCAAAGCCTACGGTGGCAATTTTAAATAATGTGGCTGCTGCACACCTTGAAGGTTTTGGCAGTCTAGAGGGTGTTGCTGCGGCAAAAGGCGAAATTATTTCAGGGCTAAGTGAGTCCGGTACCGCGGTGCTAAATAAAGAGGAACCGTGGTTTGATCAATGGCTAGCGTTAGCAAACGGCCGAAGCGTTATGAGTTTCGGTTGGTCAAATAACGCCGACGTTTGGGCGGATATTAATTCTGTACAAACGGGCTTGGTCGACGGTCAGTTCAAAACAAGTTTTGTATTGAATTATCAGCGGCAAAGCGTAGTTATTGATTTGAGCCTTATTGGTCAGCATAACGCACTGAATGCAATGGCGGCATCCTGCGCGGCTCTTACTTTAGGTGTTTCGCTGGAAAGTATCGCTACGGGTTTGGCTAAGCTAAAGTCTGTTAAAGGGCGGATGCAGTCGCTACCAGGGCTGGCAGGCAGTGTGGTGATTAACGATTGTTATAACGCAAACCCAAAATCATTCGGGGCGGCGATGAGTAGCCTGGGTAATATAGAAAGGCCAGTTTGGTTAGCCCTTGGGGACTTCGCCGAGTTAGGCGTTAATAGCCAGCAAATTCACCAGCAATTAGGCCAGAAAATTGCCGGCAGTAAGGTGGAAAGGTTTTTTGCGGTCGGTGAAAAAATGCAACTGGCCGTTGCCGCCTTTAATGAACTGGCGAGATCAAATACTAGAAAAGCACTGCATTTTACAAACAAAGAAGAGATGGCAGTTGCTTTGCAACAGGCGATAAACTCAAACGTCGTGGTTTTAGTGAAAGGCTCCCGCTCACAGGGGCTTGAAAGCGTGGTCGAAAAAATAATAATAAAGGAGGGCAGCGCATGTTGCTAATGCTCGCAGAATGGCTTTCCCAGTATGAAAGTGGGTTCAGGGTTTTTCAGTACCTGACGATGCGCTCAATTTTAGGCACATTAACGGCGTTATTTATCGCCTTTCTCGTCGGTCCCTCAATGATTCGCCGCCTCACCTTCCACAAGATTGGACAGGCGGTTCGTAATGACGGGCCTGAAACGCATTTCAAAAAAGCGGGTACACCGACGATGGGTGGAACGCTGATTTTGGTGGCGGTAGGATTTAGTACCCTGCTATGGGCGGATCTAAATAATCGCTACGTTTGGGTGGTGCTACTGGTGACGTTACTCACTGGGGTGATTGGTTTTATTGATGACTATAAAAAAGTGGCCTTGCAAGACCCAAAGGGTTTATCTGCTAGCAAGAAGTATTTAGGGCAATCGGTTATAGCGTTAAGCGCGGCGTTGTTTTTGTTTTATACCGCTACCTCACCGCTAGAAACGACGTTATTTGTACCGTTTTTTAAAGATGTAAGCGTGCAGCTCGGCTGGTTGTTTGTCCCGCTGACGTACTTTGTCATAGTGGGAACCAGTAACGCGGTTAATTTGACCGATGGTTTAGATGGACTGGCGATTATGCCGACGGTACTGGTGGCAGGAGCGCTGGGTATATTTGCGTATTTGTCCGGCAATGTGCAGTTCGCTCAATATCTAGGTATACCCAATTTAAAAGGCACCGGCGAATTGGTGGTGTTTTGTGGAGCGATAGTTGGTTCGGGGATGGGTTTTTTATGGTTCAACGCCTATCCCGCGATGGTGTTTATGGGTGATGTTGGCGCCTTGGCCTTAGGTGCCGCGTTAGGCATATTAGCCGTACTGGTTCGGCAGGAATTGGTATTGGTGATAATGGGCGGTGTTTTCGTTATGGAAACGGTGTCGGTAATACTTCAAGTGGCTTCGTTTAAGTTAACTGGGAAACGAATTTTTAGAATGGCCCCTATTCATCATCACTTCGAATTAAAGGGTTGGCCTGAACCAAGAATTATTGTTCGTTTTTGGATTATCACCGTTATTTTGGTGCTGATTGGTTTGTCAACTTTAAAACTAAGGTAATGGAAGCGTCGATGCGCAGCGAATTTATAAAGCAACGTCAAGGTTTAACCCGTTTAGGGCTCGATCAGGCGGGCGCTCGTGTGTTGGTGGTAGGGCTAGGAGTAACGGGCCTATCTGTTATTAAATTTATGCAACAAAATCATATTGAAGTGGCGGTGGTAGATAGTCGCGACAACCCTCCCTGCTTACGAGCTCTGGAAGATGATTTTCGCGATATCGCGGTGTTTATGGGTGGTTTTGATCGCGCGGCATTCGATGCCGCTACGCATATTATTGTTAGTCCAGGCGTGAGTTTGTATGAAAAGGAAATTCAAGTGGCGGCGGCGCGTGGAATTCCTGTTTTTGGTGATATAGACGTGTTTGCCGTTTGTGCGGATGCACCGGTGACTTGCATTACCGGTTCTAATGGGAAAAGCACGGTAACGACTCTGTTGGGCGAAATGGCGAGTAAAGCAGGTTGGGATGTACGCGTGGGTGGCAACCTGGGTACGCCAGCGCTCGATTTGTTGACCGATCGTGTGGCAGACCTGTACGTACTCGAGTTATCAAGCTTTCAGCTGGAAAGAACGTCACAGCTAAAAGCTAGCGTAGTGACGGTGCTTAATATCAGCGATGACCATATGGATCGTTATGAAAATTTGGCTGCTTACTCTGGAGCGAAAGAACGAATTTTTTATGGCGAAGGAATAGCGGTATTGAACCGGCAGGATGAGATAATTAAATCAATGGTGCTTCCGGTAGGGCGACAGGCGGTCTCGTTTGCTTTGGATACCCCAGGCTTCAGTGACTACGGCCTTGTATCGATGGATGAAAAAAACTTTTTAGCTAGAGGAACGGAGGCGATTATCGGCTCAGCAGAACTTAAAATAAAAGGCACTCACAATATTCAAAATGCATTAGCGGCGATAGCAATGGCAGATGCCTTGCAAATCCCCAGGTTGGCACAAAAGCGTGCATTAAAGGCATTTCCAGGTTTGCCGCATAGAACTCAATGGGTAGCGGAAATTGAAGGTGTAACGTGGATAAATGACTCTAAGGCGACCAACCCAGGCGCTTGTTTGGCTGCGCTGGAAGGTTTGCAGCCGCCTATTATTCTTATTGCAGGTGGGGACGGAAAAGGAGCTGACTTCAGTTTGCTGGCCGAAGCAATTAAAAAATACGTTTCGCTGGTGATTTTAATAGGTAAAGATGCAAAAAGGTTTCAACAGGAGGCGATTGAATCAACGCCTTTTGTCTTAGTAGACAGTATTGAACAAGCGGTAAAAAAGGCAGCCGAACAAGCAATAAAGGGCGATACGGTTTTATTGTCACCGGCTTGTGCGTCATTAGACCAGTTTTTAAATTACCAACAGCGTGGTGAGAGATTTGTAGCCGCTATAGAGGCGTTGAAATGATAAGTTCGACGATGTCAGGC
>JBLIAQ010000153.1:0-4459 GCA_047634535.1 Cycloclasticus sp. | reverse complement strand
GTACGCTGAAAGAACCGCCATTAACGCCCCGATGCAAGGTACGGCGGCCGATATTATTAAGCTCGCTATGCTATCGGTAGATAACTGGCTGCAAAAGGATAAACCGGCGGTGCGTATGGTTATGCAAATGCACGATGAATTGGTATTTGAGGTTGAGCAAAGCTACCTGGATCAGGCAACGAGCATTATTCAACAAAAAATGGGCGCGGCCGCGAAACTTGATGTGCCACTAATCGTAGATGTTGGAACGGGTAAAAACTGGGATGAGGCGCACTAAAGGTCGATCTGATTAATATTTGCCGCTTAATAAAGTCTTCCGATAGCCCGTCGCGCGGTTTCTAAAGCGAATACAAATGGCCGGTTTTTTGTAACGCTCAGGGTGGTTAAATTAGGCGCTTAAATGAAATTGAACTTTTTGTGAAAGATATGATCGTAGGGTTGTGTCTTTGAGACATAGCTTGCTCTAATCTCCCCCTTCCCTTGAGCAGGTTATTTCGGTTATCAATAACCGAATCTATAGAGCCCCAGCCTGCTGGGGCTTTTTTTGTTCGTTATATTTGCGCGTTTAGATGCGCGTCAAGCCAGTTATGCAGTTGCTCTATGCCTTCTTTTTTGAGGGATGAAAATAACTCGACTTGAACATTGGCGCAGGAGCCTTTCAGCTGTTTTTGCGCGGCAAACAAGGTGTTTTTTGCCGCGTTACGATTTAATTTGTCGGCCTTTGTTAGGGCGACAAAAACGTCCAAGTTTAAATGCTTGGCGTAGTTAATCATTTGCAGATCGTATTCTGCCAGGGAGCGACGAATATCCACGAGTAAGACCAGACCGTTTAAGGCCTTTCTTTTCTCCATATATTGTTCGAGTTCTTTTTGCCATTTTATTTGCACATTGAGAGGGACTTTAGCGTAGCCATAGCCGGGTAAATCGACCAGGCAGCGCTGCTCGTCAAGCTTAAAATAAACTAATTGCTGGGTTCGCCCTGGCGTTTTGCTGGTTCGAGCGAGGCTCTTTTGGTTGGTCAGCGTATTGATGGCGCTAGACTTCCCTGCATTTGATCTGCCGGCAAAGGCGACTTCAAATTCAATGCCCTCGGGCGTGGTTTTCAGGTTGGGGGCGCTAAGTAAAAATTCGGCCCGATGATAAAGAGGATTCATGGTATTAAAGTGTTTTGTCGTTTTGTTTATTGTACCGGAGTGTGTGATTTGAATGTGATGAACGATAAATGTCGTAGAAAAAGAATAAACTTAACGCGGTTTTATTGTAAAATTCGTCATTGAATCAAGTTAGATAAATTATTTTGGAGAAATGAAGATGGCTAGAATTTCATTAAGCATCGCAATTTTAGTGTTATTGATATCAGGTAATTCAATCGCCGGAGACGTGGCTGCTGGCAAAGCAAAGTCCGCGCAATGTGCTGCGTGCCATGGTGCTTCTGGCATTAGTCCAATGGGGCTTTATCCTAATCTTGCGGGTCAAAAAGAACAGTATCTAATTAAGCAAATGAATGATTTTCGTTCAGCGAAGCGAAAAGACCCTACAATGCAAGCCATGTCAGCGGCATTAACGGATACTGACGTGGTAAATCTTGCGGCATATTATGCCAGCATCAAATAGTTTTAGTAGATTGGAAATAAAGATGAAGTTAGAAGTCATATTGAGTTGTTTTTTGGTCGCTTTAGTGTCGTTTAGTGCGTCTGCAGAAGGTGATATCGATGCGGGTCGCGCCAAGGCGGCGATGTGTGCTGGTTGCCATGGGCAAAATGGTAACAGCCTGAACCCTGTGTGGCCTAAACTGGCGGGTCAGCACGCTTTTTATATCGAAAAGGAATTGCACGACTTTCAAAACAAAAATCGCCTGGATGCAACGATGGCCCCGATGGTAGCGGGTTTGAATGATGTGGATATAGAGAATATCGCTGCTTTTTTCTCCAGTGTTCCCTCAACGGTTGAAGCGGCCAGTGCAGATAAAATTAAACTAGGTGAAAAGCTATACCGTGGTGGTAAGGTTGATAATGGCCTGCCAGCGTGTATTGCGTGTCACGGTCCTAATGGTGCGGGTAGTGCGCCAGCGCGTTTTCCACGCATTGGAGGTCAGCACGCTGCTTACCTTGAGAAATCGCTGAAGGATTTTAAAGCTGAGACCCGTAATAATGATCATCAGGCGATGATGCGCGATATTGCTGGGCGTATGAGCAATAAAGAGATCGAAGCGGTTTCGTCATATATCTCAGGCCTGCATTAAGCCGCTACTCTCCTTTGTAAAGGGCAGCTATGCCCTTTTATCTCTATAAACTAAACCGATATCATTGCGGCTCCATTCAGCTCCTATATGAATAATCAGTCAGCAAAACTATTAAAATCACCTGAAAAAAGGGCGCTTTTGTTGAGGTTCCTGGGTTCAATGAACTTGGCAATCACTTTGCTGGTAGCGCTTTCCATCGCTTCCATTATCGGCACGGTGTTACAGCAAAATCAGCCTTATACTGACTACGTCTTAAAGTTTGGCCCATTCTGGTTTGAAGTGTTTAAACAATTAGGCTTATACGACGTCTATTCATCCAGTTGGTTTTTGTTTATTCTGCTCTTTTTGGTCATTTCAACCAGTACCTGTATTTATAGGAATGCGCCGAATATGCTGCGCGAAATGCGCGAATACAGGCAAAACATTCAGCTTGAAACTCTAGAAAACTTTCCCAATAGCCATCGTTGGCAATTAAATCACCCGATCGATGAGCTTCAGCACGTGGTGCAAAAAATATTTTCGCACCACGGTTATAGTGCGCGTTTAAAAGCTGGCGAGGGCTACAGGTTGGTTTCGGGAATGAAAGGAGCGGGTAGCCGACTCGGTTACATCCTCACGCACCTGGCTATCGTTTTGATTTGTATCGGTGGGTTAATAGATGGTAATGCCGTTTTAAAAGCCAGAGAAATGCTGGGGCAAATCGTTCCTGAAACAAGAAATCTTCCCGCCAATGAAGTGCCAGCTATTAGCCATATGGGGATAGATAATGCGTCTTTTCGCGGTAGCGTTTCAGTACCTGAAGGAAGTCGAACGGATGTTCTATTTATTAACTACAAAGATGGCTATCTCGTTCAGGGGCTGCCCTTTTTGGTAGAAGTTAAAGATTTCAGAATCGAGCATTACGCGAGTGGACAACCAAAATCATTCGAAAGCGACCTGGTTCTTCACGATGAACGATTAGAGCAACCACTCGAACAAACTATTTCTGTTAATCATCCGTTAATCTACGACGGGTATTCTATCTATCAAGCGAGCTTTTCTGATGGAGGCTCCGAGTTGGAATTGTTGGCCTGGCCTTTAAAGGGTGCGAATAATGAGCCAAAAAAGATAGAAACAAAAGTGGGCGATGATTTGCAAATAGATTTATTTAAACGGAGTTGGGTGTTAGAAGCATCGGATTTCCGCTTGTTTAACATCAATCCGTCTGAAGACCCTGCAAAAAAGTTTCAAAACGTGGGGCCTAGCGTTCAATTTAAAATGCGCAATGAAACGGGTGAAGCGAAAGAGTTTTTAAATTACATGCTACCGGTAGAAAGAGACGGCGCTTATTTTTATTTAAGTGGCGTGAGAGGCTCGCCGGCAGAAGAGTTCCAGTATTTGTATATTCCGATGGATGATGCGGGTGGGATGAATCGTTTTATGAAGTTCCTGCGTGCGCTCAACGATAAACAGGTGCTACAGAAAATAGCCGCCAAACAAAACGTTACCGAACAGCCTTTATTGTCGAAAGATGGCGCTCAATTAAACGCAGCCTTTGTTAGATTGGCCGGTTTGTTTATAGAAAATGGCCTGGACGGCGTTATGGCCCAGGTTGAAAAAAACGTACCATTGGATAAACGTGAGGAAGTCGCTCAATTGTACGTCCGGGTGTTGCAACAAATTTTAGGCGCGGTTTACCTTGACGTGTTGAAAGAAGAAGGCGTTGACGTGAACTTTGGCGTCGATGAAAAGAAAGCGGCGTTTTTTGATGCGGCATCGGCAGCTATTGGGGCGATTGGCCGATACGGATCGCCAGTATATTTTCAGTTAACAAATTTTAAGCACCACCAGGCCAGCGGTTTACAAATCGCCAAAGCACCAGGGAAAAATTTGGTTTACCCGGGTTGTGCAATGCTGATTTTGGGCGTATTTTTAATGTTCTATGCGCCTCAGCAACGCTTATGGGCCAGGTTGCAGCCTACAGAGAAAGGGGTGAGCTTAATTTTGGCAGGCCATTCAGACAGGAATAACTTAGATTTTTCAAAGCAATACGATCAAATACAGGCACAGTTCGAACGTGTTTTAATGAGTTGAGGTAATTGAGCATGAATAGTACGCGAGCAGCATTACAGTTTGAGTTGGATAATCAGTCTTTTTGGAAAGGGCTAAGTCTATTTGATTGGCTTTGGTCGATAGTAGTCTTGTTGGGGACGGTTTATGCCTATTTCAGCTATGCGC
>JBLIAQ010000152.1:0-4494 GCA_047634535.1 Cycloclasticus sp. | reverse complement strand
GCCGTCTTTAAGCCCATCCGTGCAGGCTTTTTTTCAACCGGTGACGAACTGGTCTCGATAGGCAGTCAACCTTCTGTTGGGCAAATTTTTGATAGTAACCGTTACACACTACACGCTTTGCTTGAAGAAACTGGCGTGATTCCAGTTGATATGGGCGTTATTCCAGATAACCCCGACGCCGTCGAGGCCGCCTTACTGGCCGCTTCAAAAAACTGCGACGTGATTATAACCAGCGGTGGCGTATCGGTTGGTGAAGCCGACTTTATTACCGGTGTGCTCGCCAAAATCGGCCAGGTCGATCTATGGAAAATTGCCATTAAACCCGGCAAACCGTTGGTCTTCGGGCGTATTAACCGTGCCATGTTTTTTGGCCTGCCCGGCAACCCCGTTTCAGTCATGATTACCTATCAGCAAGTCGTGCTTCCTGCCCTACGTAAAATGATGGGGCAGCAAACCGAGCAAGCGGCACTTACCTTACGGGCAATTTGTTCAGAAACGATAAAAAAACAACCGGGACGGATGGAATTTCAACGCGGTATCGTGAGCAATAATGAAGGCCAGTTATCTGTTAAAACAACCGGCAACCAGGGTTCCCATGTGCTAGGGTCGATGTCCAAGGCGAATTGCCTTATCATATTAGAACAAGACAGCGGCGATATCGCTAAGGGCCAGGCGGTCACTATTCAATTATTAGGAAACAGTCTATGACAAGGAAATCTATTTTAGTGACCGGCGGCGCCGGTTACATCGGCAGTCACGTCGTCAAGTTACTGGGACAGCGTAAAGAAAACATCGTCGTTCTTGATGATTTATCGAGCGGCTTTGAAGCATCCGTTTTGTATGGTGAGTTCGTTAGAGGCAATACCGGCGACAAAGACCTCGTGAGCGACATACTCAAACGACATAACGTTGAGTCTGTGATTCACTTTGCAGCACATACCATTGTGCCCGAGTCGGTTGAAAATCCCTTAAAGTATTACCAGAACAATACCTGTTGTACGCGTAACTTACTCGAATGCTGCGCAGCCGCTGGCGTGAAAAATTTCATTTTTAGTTCGACGGCCGCCGTATATGGCGAGTTAGAAACTGGCTTTGCTTCTGAGAAAACAGCCACCTCACCTATCAATCCCTACGGAAGTTCTAAACTGATGAGCGAACAGATGATCAATGATTTATCAAAAGCGAGCGAACTAAAGCACGTTATCTTGCGATATTTCAACGTAGCCGGCAGCGACCCCGATGGAGAAATTGGCCAATCAACTAAAAATGCGACCCTACTCATTAAGGTAGCCGCTGAAGTGGCCACGGGGAAACGAGGTAAATTAATGGTTTATGGCAGTGATTACCCTACTCCAGATGGTACCGGAATTCGTGATTATATCCACGTTTCGGACCTTGCCGAAGCGCATATTAATGCACTGGATTATCTGCGAAACAACGGCCACTCTACCACCCTGAACTGCGGCTATGGACACGGCTTTAGCGTGAGAGAAGTTATTGACGCGATTAACAAAGAAAATGGCACACCGATAAACGTGGAGGAAGCGCCACGCCGCGCTGGCGATCCTGCTGAACTGGTCTCTATAGCGGATAAAATTCGCCAGACAATTGGCTGGCAACCGCAGTACGACAATTTAAACCTGATCGTAAAGACCTCGTTAGAATGGGAAAAAAAGCTAGCTAAATAATTTGCTAACGTTTACTTAGATTCTAAAAAAGCCTTAATGCATTGCAGGCCGACCTCTATCTGTTGCACCGAGGTGGTATAGGAAAAACGAAGGTAGCGTTCCGACCCATTGTCACCAAAATCAATTCCGGGGGTAACCGCCACACCCCCTTTCTCAAGCAACTCGATGGCAAACGCGTAACTGTCATCGGTAAGCGCACTACAGTCGGCGTAAATATAAAAAGCGCCTTCGGGTTTCTTGTGCATAATAAAGCCCAATGCCGACAAACCATCGTAAAGCGCGTCTCTACGACGCTCAAACTCATCGCGTCGTTGTAATAAAATATCCCGGGTCGAACTTTCAAATGCAGCTAGAGCGGCGTATTGCGAGTGCGTTGGTGCTGCTATATACAGGTTTTGCATCAAACGGTTAGCCGAATCGATAGCGTGCTCTGGCACGATTAACCAGCCTAAACGCCAACCCGTCATACCAAAAAATTTTGAAAAACTATTTAATACGTACACCTCATCGGAAAACTCCAGCGCTGAAGCGGCCCGACCCTGATACACAAGACCATGATAAATTTCATCCGAGATCAAAAAACCTCTCTTTTCTTTAACCAACTTGACCAATTCCAACATGCCTTTTGCCGTTATCAAGGTTCCAGTTGGATTCGACGGCGATGCAAGCATCAATCCTTTTGTAGCCTCTCCCCAGTGTTTCAACACCGCTTCTTTCGTTAACTGGAAGTCATCTTTCGCATCAACGCATATCGCTCTGGGTATTCCTCCAAAAAGTCTTGCCAGATTATTATTGCAGGGGTAGCCAGGGTCTGGCATTAAAACCTCATCACCCACATCCAACAAAAGGGCCAGCGCCACGGTTAAAGCGCCGGATGCACCTGGTGTGATAAAGATACGCTCAGGCGATACACTCACCCCATATTGCTGCTGGTAAAACTCGGCGATTTTTTCGCGTAGGGCGGGTAAGCCTTGAGCCTTTGTATAATGAACGTCACCTTTTTTTAAAAACCGAATGCCCGCATCGATAATGGGTTGCGGCGTCGAGAAATCCGGCTCCCCTACTTCCATATGGACAATATTTCGGCCCTGTGACTCTAAGACCTTGGCCCTCGCCATCACTTCCATCACGTGGAATGAAGATACCTTTAGTACCTTATTTGATACTTTGTTTGTTAACATCAAGAAAACCTTTGTAGAAATTCTGCTTAAGGACTATATTTTAAATCATAGCGCAGTAAGACACTGCGTTCAGAAAAATAAAACATTGCGATTAGCGGCAAAATCTGATATTTATGCGCGCTTAAATTTTTTTTAAACTTGGTAATAAACATAATGGCAACATCAAAAAACGAAAAATTAGACGTAAGTCATCTTGACTTCAAAGCTTATAAGCCCAAAAAAGGTGAGGAGCACATGAGTCCAGAGCAACTCGATCATTTTAGATCCATTCTTACGGACTGGAAAAATGGGCTAATGAGTGATGTGGATAAGACCGTTCACCATATGCGGGACGAGGCGTCTAACTTTCCTGATCCAACCGATAGAGCAACTCAAGAATCAGACTTCAGCCTTGAGTTGCGCACCCGCGACCGCGAACGCAAGCTGATCAAAAAAATCGACGAATCATTAGACCTTATTGATGCCGGTGATTATGGTTTTTGTGAGTCATGTGGTATTGATATTTCGCTGAAACGTCTCGAAGCTCGACCAACTGCGACTCAATGTATCGACTGCAAGTCACTCGATGAAATAAGAGAAAAACAAAAGATCTAACTCTACTCACTTAGTATCGGGTTAGATTTGTCTTCAAAAGACTTTGGTTACAGGGGGCGTTTCGCTCCTTCGCCTACCGGGCCTTTACACTTTGGATCGTTATGTACCGCCGTTGCAAGCTTCCTTCAAGCGCGCGCCCAGGGTGGGAAATGGCTTATTAGAATAGACGATCTGGACCCTTTGCGCTGTAAACCGCAATATTCTGACCATATACTTAAAACACTCGAGCAATTCGGTTTAACCTGGGACGAAGAGGTTTTCTACCAAAGTTCGCGCCACGCCGCCTACCAATCAGCACTGGACGAATTAGAACAACGTCATTACCTGTACCGCTGCTGCTGTTCAAGGAAGGACCTTCAACTCCGACACTTAGATGAGGGAATCTACGACCAGCACTGTCTGCGTCACGCACCTGGGCCCGAACAGCCCACATCCCTGCGCATTAAGCTAGACGCCGAATTAATTTCGTTTACCGACGTCGTTCAAGGCTTTGTACAGCAAGATTTAAAAACCCAGGTGGGGGATTTCGTTTTATTCCGCAAAGATCAGGTTTTTTCCTATCACCTGGCCGTCGTGCTGGATGATGACGAACAAAGAATAAGCGAGGTTCTACGTGGCCACGATTTATTAGACAGCACGTATAGGCAGATTTTTCTTCAACGAGCTTTGCATATAAAGGTGCCAAACTACGCTCACATTCCCGTTGTAATAGATGCTGAAGGCTCCAAGCTGAGTAAGCAGAGCTACGCGGCCGACGTATCTTTATCTCCCGTTAGAGAAGCGCTGATAAGCGCATTAGCGCATTTAAACCTAAACCCACCCAATGATTTATTAGCCACCGGTGTTAGTGATATTTTGCTATGGGGAGTTGATAACTGGTCCATTGATAAGATCAAACGACAAGAATCAATTTTCTTTAACGCTAATTAACCGAACATTACAGCTGTACGTTCTTCTCCTACTTCACTAGAATCATAAAACCCGCCTAATGTGATTCATATGACGACTAAAACCGAAGGAACTGCTGAGAG
>JBLIAQ010000151.1:0-4562 GCA_047634535.1 Cycloclasticus sp. | reverse complement strand
CGGTGGATGATTTAAGCCAGGCAAGCTTAGCTGCTTTTCGCTTATTGATTGGCGGCGATAGCGATATTTGGGAAATCATATCCCTGTCTTTCGGCGTGTCGTTTTCAGCTATCTTAATAGCCACACCAGTCGCCTTAGTCGTTGCTTTTTTCCTCGCCTTTTTCCAGTTCCCATTGCGACGCGCGCTGATTTCTTTATTCAACACCTTTATGTCGGTTCCAGCCGTTATTATCGGCTTAACACTGTACCTGTTATTGTCGCGTAGCGGCCCGTTGGGTGACTTAAAGCTCCTATTCACCGATAAGGCGATGGTGCTTGGTCAAATCATGCTCAGCTTCCCATTACTGGTCGCCATGGCGCATGCGTCTTTTCAGGCCGCCGACCGGCGCGCGTGGGAAACGGCCATCACCTTAGGCGCGAAACCATGGCGTGCTTTTTTCACCCTGATGCACGAAGTGCGATTTGGCCTTATTGCCGCTGTCGTCGCTGGCTTTGGCCGTGTGATCGCGGAAATCGGTTGTTCGATGATGGTCGGCGGTAATATCCTTCACTCGACGCGTAATATTCCAACCGCTATCGCACTTGAAACCAGCAAGGGTGAATTTGCCCAGGG
This sequence comes from Cycloclasticus sp., assembly GCA_047634535.1. GTDB lineage: Bacteria > Pseudomonadota > Gammaproteobacteria > Methylococcales > Cycloclasticaceae > Cycloclasticus. The sequence goes on along the minus strand of JBLIAQ010000151.1, from coordinate 3,949 downwards.
CATCGCCCTTGGAATGGTACTTCTCGTGCTATCGTTAAGCTTGAACGCTGGTGTCTCGATCTTCCAGGGCAAGGGGGAATTACGCACATGAGCGACTTGATTGATTACAACAATATCAGCATTTCTTTGTCTGGCAAATTGGTTTTAAATATTGAGCATTTAGCCGTAGCTGCGCATCAATGCACCCTGCTAACCGGACGCAACGGTTCTGGCAAAACCACCCTGTTTAAAATCATGAGTGGACTACTGAAACCCGACAGCGCAAACATTGACTATCAGGGTTTAAAGCTGAATTGGAAGCAGGCCAGACCTTATATTCAAAAAGACATTATCTATTTACATCAGCAGCCTTATTTGTTTGATGCCAGCGTCGCCGATAATATCGCTTACGGCCTGTATAGATCAGGCGAAAACAAAGCGTCGGCACACCGTAAAGTATTGCAAGCCCTCGACTGGGCTGATTTATCGCATCTCGCCCATCGACAGGCAAGGCAACTATCTGGTGGTGAGAAACAGCGTATCGCTTTAACCCGCGCGCGGATTTTATCTCCCAGGTTATTGCTACTCGATGAACCCACTTCCAGCATGGACACCGATGCAAAAAAACAGACCAGTGCATTGTTACAAAGGCTAAAATCGGAAGGCATTAGCATTATGATCAGCAGTCATGAGTCGCATACCGTTGAGCATATTGCCGATCATCATTTACACCTCGAAAATGGTCAAATTGAAATGCTTGAGCGAGCATCTAGTTCTGATAAAGTAAGCATTTTAAAGACGGCCAAAAATAAGGTTTAATATGAGTACTTTAAAAATTCAAAGTAGTTGCGACGATGAAAATGAACACGGCACCTTAACCGTCGAGCAGGCGCTTCAAAACATGCTAAATGCCGTTACGGAAAAAATGGGTGCTGAACAAATACATCTAACCGAGGCCGTGGACAGGGTGCTCGCCAAAGCGATCGTCTCGTCTGTTAATGTACCCTCTCATGAAAACTCCGCCGTCGACGGTTATGCCCTCCATCACTCTGATCTGCCCTCGGCCGACGAAACAACCAGGCTAACTATTGTTGGACGAGTGGTCGCGGGGCACCCATACAAGGGGCCATTCAAGTTGGGTGAGTGCATTCAAATAATGACCGGCGCGCAAATGCCTGATGCAGCTGACACAGTCATTATGCAAGAGCACGTTGAGGTACACGGTAGTACTATTCGCATTGGTAGCCGCCATAAAGCTGGCCAAAATGTACGCCGGGCGGGTGAAGACATTGAAGCGGGCCAAATTGTGTTAGCTGCAGGCGTTAAGCTAACGCCTGCGCAAATTGGCTTAATCGCATCACTCGGTATAGCTGAAGTCTGCGTGAAAACGCCGTTAACCGTCGCCGTTTTCTCAACTGGAGACGAGGTGCTCAGTATTGGCGACGCGCCTCGAGAAGGCTGCATTTATGATAGTAACCGCTATAGCTTGCTCGCCGCATTAAAGAAAATAGGCTGCCGGGTATTAGACATGGGTATTATCGTCGATGACCCTGATAAGCTGCGCGAGGCCTTTGAATTGGCCAGCCACAGCGCCGACGTAATTTTTACTTCTGGCGGTGTCTCAGTGGGCGAAGCCGATTACACCAAACAGATGCTTTCAGAAGTGGGGGCTATTAACTTCTGGAAAGTCGCCATGAAACCCGGTAGACCGCTTGCTTTTGGAAAAATCAGTAACACAACATTCTTTGGTTTGCCGGGTAATCCCGTCGCGGTGATGGTTACGTTTTATCAATTCGCCCTGCCTTGCTTACAAAAAATGATGGGGATTAGTAGTCCCTTAATTAGCCCCTCTATAACAGCACGTTGTAACAGCCCTATTCGCAAACTAGCTGGCAGAACGGAGTTTCAACGGGGTATTTTATCGCAAGGAAGTGATGGAGAGTGGGAGGTACGAACAACGGGGCAGCAAGGCTCTGGCATCCTACGCTCTATGAGTGAAGCTAATGCCTTCATTATTCTTGAACACCCACGCGAGTCAGTTCAACAAGGAGAATGGGTCAATGTACAACCATTCGCAGGCCTTTTTTAATTCTAGCGCTTATCGTTGTATTTTTAAACTTATTGACTATAGTTATTGATCAATGGAAACATCAAATATAACTAATACGCTAACGGATAGCCATGACGAACTGAATATTTATCGGTTTTCTTTGAGTTGCACGGACAATTTGATTTGGCTTTGGGACATTGCTTCCGACCAGATCACTCAAATCGGCGACACTCCACCAGCATTCGGCACTAACGAGCAAAACAAATGTAACAACCTGGACTTTTGGGCATCACGCACACACCCTGATGACCTTTCTTTGATCGCAAAAAACAACCAGGCTCTTATCAAAGGAAAGCTTGATTCAGTTGAGCATATCTATCGCATTAAAACCAAAACTGGCAAGTGGGCATGGCACCGTTCTCAGGGCCGCGTCTATTCGTGCAATAAGGCCGGAAAAGCCATTTCAATTGTCTTTTTTAGTTCCTTTATTAGCCAGCAAAAAAAACTTGAGGAGCAACTTAATCTGTCTGCCCAGCGCCTTAACCAAGCGTTCAGCGGAACCTATGATACCGTTTGGGACTGGAATTTAGAATCCGATAATATCGACGTGTCTGATAACTGGAAAGAGGCTTTAGGTTTCGATCTTAAAAAAAATATTCTATTAAGAAAAACGTGGAACCCCCTGATTCATCCCGACGACCAACTACACGCAAGAAATAGTGTCGTCGAGCTATTAAAAGGGAAAATTCAATATTTGAATTTTGAATATCGCATTCGTGTCGCCACTAACGACTATTACTGGATTTTGGTGCGCGGGCACGTATCTGAACAAACCGCCTCTGGGAAAATCAAACGCATCATCGGCGTTTTGACCAACATTGATCGACTAAAAAAGAAAGAAGAGGAACTGAAGCAGCAGGATGAACAAATCGGGCTCACCATGTTGAGCACGGGTAGCAGCTTGGTGGAATACAATTTAATCGACAAGGTGGTCACTCATCGTACATATTCACTGATAAAAAATATAGTCACCGCCGAACAGTCATCCAATAAAATATTGAACCGCCCCATTACCATTCACACTAATGACATCAGTAAATGCCAGGCGTTTGTCAAGAGTTTCGATCAGGCTAAGCCGACCATAAAGGAAGCCAGGTGGCGATCAAAAATTTTTGGTGGAAAATATCGTTGGTACCACACCAAAGCCCACGTTGTCGAAAGAGACGCCGATGGCCGCGCGTTAAAAGTTGTTGGCATACGGCAGGATATACACGATGCTTACTCATCTGAGTTACTTAGAGAGCAGGAAAGAGAAAGAGAAGCTATTGCTTACGAAGACTCTATGCACGCTATTTGGGAATGGCACCCGCTCACCGGCTATCTGTTTTGTAGCGAGCACATGATTGAAAAACTAGCCTTCAAATCCGAAGGACATTTATGGGGGCAAACTATAGACAGCTGGAACGCCATTATTCACCCCCATGACCGGGCTGGATTTTCAGAGCAGCTAGAGTTTCAACTCGCCAACGGCGTTGAAAAAGTTAGCGTCACTTACCGTATACACCATGCCAATAATGATTGGTTTTGGGTAAAAGCCGAAGGAAAAGTGGTTGCGCGAAATAAAGCACTAAAACCCACCAAAATAATCGGAACCCTGATCGAAATTACTGGGCTTAAAAATGCCGAGCTAGAACTCGCGCAAGAGAAAGAACGCGCTGAAACCACACTAGAGTCGATCAACGATTCGGTTATTACAACCGACCATTTATCGAACATTATATCTATTAATTTCAAAACAAGTCTCTTGCTAGGGCTCAATTCAACCCAGGTGGTGGGAAAGCGTCTTGATCAGGTATGCGCGATAAATGAAGAAGGTAGTGATGAGGTAGCAATCAACCTGAGCGAGCTGAGCTTGCAATC
>JBLIAQ010000150.1:0-4610 GCA_047634535.1 Cycloclasticus sp. | reverse complement strand
CGGGTTATTTTTTCTTCGACGTTAAATTGGTCAATGCTAATACTGATGGAGTGCGGTAATTCCTGACCTAAACGGCGAATCAACTTTTCACGGATGATTTCGGTCGTCATAAAGCGTTCTGAGCTATCGGTTATCTGGTCTTCTGGATACATCAAATCACCGTCAGGCAGCAGACTCAGTAGTAATTTTTCTAACTCATCGAGCTGCTTACCCGTTAGGGCAGAAATAGGAATAATTGAGTCGAAGTCGTGTTCAAGGCTTATTTTTTGAATAAAGGGTAATAAACTGCCTTTATCGTTTATTTTGTCAATTTTATTGATCGCCAACACCACGGGTGATCCCGCCTGTTTAAGTTTTTCGAGAATCGAAATATCATTCTCATCCCATTTTAAATCGTCCTTAACCCAAACGATAACGTCCACGCCGAGCATACTGGCATCGGCGGTTTTGTTTAAGTATTTATTTAGCGCCTTTTTTCCACCCAGGTGCATACCGGGTGTGTCGACATAAATAATTTGCGATTCTTCGCTGGTTTTAATCCCTAAAATACGATGCCGGGTAGTTTGCGGCTTTCTTGAAGTAATACTTACTTTCTGCCCAAGCAGGTGATTTAAAAGCGTCGATTTACCCGCGTTTGGCGCGCCAATTAGCGCGACAAAACCTGTTTTGAAGTTTTTATTCATCATATTGATAATAGTGTTAGTGCTTTAGAAGCCGCCTTTTGTTCGGCTTTTTTTCTTGTGCTGGAGCTGGCCTTAATAACCTCATTCAAGCTATCCACCTGACAGGCCACTGTAAACAGCTGATTATGGTCCGCCCCACTGGTTGACGTAACCGTGTACTCTGGAACATTGCGACCGCGTGATTGTAAGTATTCCTGCAAGCGTGTTTTTGGGTCTTTTTCCGCCGCGTCCAGCGACAAAGCGTCTAAACGATCTTTGAATACGCTAAGAATCCATTTTTTTGTTTCGCCAAGCCCTGCGTCTTTATACATCGCTCCAATAATGGCCTCGAGCGCGTCCGATAAAATTGATGCGCGGCTTTTACCGCCACTTTTTTTCTCACCCTGACCGAGAATTAGCTCATCGCTCAGACCCATATCCTTACTAATTTCAGCCAGCACGCGTCCATTGACCAGGTGTGCTCTCATGCGGCTCATAACGCCTTCTTCCGCCGTAGGAAACATCATATATATTTCATCGGCGATGATAAAACCTAAAATCGAATCGCCAAGGAACTCCAGGCGTTCATTATTGTTTTGGCCAATGCTTCGATGCGTTAAGGCTAACTCTAATAATTTCTGATTTTTAAAGTTGGCATTAATTTTTTTTTGTAGCCTGTTTACATCAAAGTTCAATAGAAATCTCTTTTTTGTTTGTTTAGATATTAGATCGGCACTTTAAATTCATCTTCAAACGATAAGATGAGGTCGATATTGCCAATGTAATCCTTGCGTACTTCATATTCTAGTTTGAAGGTGATTTCTCCAAGACCCCTGCCAATTTTGGCGTCTTTGGCACTGACACTCGTCACCTGGTTCATATCTAACTTTTTTTCAAATAAACGTCTTATCTCGCTAGCACTCATGTTTTTAATGCCAGAGTCCGTCTTTATCGCATCCATTGAAGTCTTAACCGCTAAATGTTCCATATAAACAGGAAAGATGCTTAGCACGCTGAGCGTAACGAAACCGATGATGGCTAAAACAATAACTAAACCGATGAACGTGAATCCTTTTTGCTTTGGCTTATACATAAAATATCCCTTTTTAATGAATGTTATTAATTGATTGTAGACCCTAATCTTTTGAAATCAATACCGTTATTACTCGAGTCCCAATTCATCCAGATCATGAACGCTTTGCCTACAATATTTTCTTCTGGAACCGTACCCCAATACCGGCTGTCATTACTGTTATCACGATTATCACCCATCATAAAGTAATGCCCTGGCGGTACCGTTATCTCACCTTCAATAGACGGCCGTTCACTCATAAGGAGTATGTCATGTTCCTGCATGGGTAATAGTTCGTGATTTAATGCCGCACCCGTCATATTTTCGCCCTGACCAATACCCTGATAATCTCCTAACGGTTGCTGGCTAATTCGCTCACCATTAATATAGACGTGCTTATCGTAATAGCCTACTTTATCACCCGGCAAACCGATCACTCGCTTGATATAGTCTAATGAAAGGTCTTTTGGGTAGCGAAACACCATAATATCGCCTCGTTCCGGCTGACCTATTTCAATAACCTTTGTGTCAACAACGGGCAACCTGATGCCGTAAGCAAATTTATTGACCAGGATAAAGTCACCGATTAACAGCGTTGGCATCATGGAACTTGAAGGAATTCTAAAGGGCTCAACGATAAAGGAGCGCAATACGAGAACGAACAATAACACCGGGAAAAACGACTTCGCGTACTCGACTAATACGGGCTCTTTTCCCTGAAGCGGTCTATTTTTTAACCTGACAATCAAGTAATAAATACCGGCAATAAGTCCGGTAACAAAGGTGGCCAGGGTTAAGGCTGCTGAGAAATCAAAATGCATCAGGAACTCCTTTAATCATTGCCTAGCTTTAAAACGGCTAAAAATGCGTCTTGTGGGATATCAACATTACCTACTTGTTTCATACGTTTTTTACCTGCTTTTTGTTTTTCCAATAATTTACGTTTACGAGAGATATCGCCACCATAACATTTCGCGATAACATTTTTACGTAATGCTTTTACCGAAGATCGAGCAACAATTTTTGACCCGATCGCTGCTTGTATAGCGATTTCAAACATTTGCCTGGGGATTAGTTCTTTCATTTTTTCAACCAGATCTCGACCGCGCGTTTGGCTGATATCACGGTGCACAATGAGTGATAAAGCATCGACCCTTTCACCGTTAATTAAAACGTCTAATTTAATCAACGGCGCTTCCTGGAAACGTTTGAACTCATATTCAAAAGAGGCGTATCCTCTGCTGACTGACTTTAAACGATCAAAGAAGTCCAACACGACCTCATTCATCGGCATTTCATAACTTAATGAAACCTGCTTGCCGAGGTATTGCATTTTGGTTTGCACCCCACGTTTATCGATACATAACGTGATAACGCTGCCTAAATATTCCTGCGGCACCAGAATATGCGCTTCAATAATCGGCTCGCGTATTTCCTGAATGGTAGAAACCTCGGGTAATTTAGCCGGGTTATCGACCTCCATTACTTCACCATTATTTAACAATACTTCGTATATAACCGTTGGTGCAGTGGTAATAAGGTCCAGATCGTACTCGCGTTCAAGCCGCTCCTGGATAATATCCATATGTAATAAGCCCAGAAAACCACAACGAAAGCCGAAACCCAGTGCGTCTGACGTTTCTGGTTCGTAATTGAGCGAAGCATCGTTAAGTTTTAACTTATTTAGCGCCTCACGCAGGTGTTCATAATCGTTTGAACTAGAAGGGAAAAGCCCTGCGAACACTCGAGCCTGAACTGTCTTGAAGCCGGGCAGTGAGGTCGCAGCAGGGTTGTTAGAAGAGGTAATCGTATCACCTACAGGCGCACCATAAATATCTTTAATACCCGCCACCATAAAGCCTACGTCACCCGGGAAAAGCTCATCCAAAACCACCCGTTTAGGTGTAAAAACACCCACCTGATCAACCAGATAGATATCATTAGAAGACATCATTTTGATTTTTTGCTTCTTTTTAATCGAGCCATTCACCACCCTGATGAGCGATACGACGCCTAAATAATTATCGAACCATGAATCAATGATAAGAGCCTGCAAGGGGGCGTCCGGGTCACCTTTTGGCGCAGGAATTTGCTTCACAATTTGTTCAAGCACCTGGTCAACGCCCAGACCCGTTTTAGCACTAATATGTGGCGCTTCCAGGGCCTCAACACCAATGATTTCTTCAATTTCCTCAGCTACTCTATCCGGCTCGGCAGACGGCAAATCAATTTTATTTAGAATCGGTAAGACTTCTAATCCCAGCTCGATAGCGGTATAACAATTTGCGACACTTTGCGCCTCAACGCCCTGCGCCGCATCTACGACTAATAGAGCGCCTTCACAAGCCGCTAAGGATCGAGAGACTTCGTACGAGAAGTCTACGTGCCCCGGGGTGTCGATAAAGTTTAATTTATACGTGAGTCCATCTTTGGCCTTATAGTGCAGCGTCACGCTTTGAGCTTTGATCGTAATGCCCCGCTCCCGCTCTATATCCATAGAATCGAGCACTTGCTCTGACATTTCGCGATCACTCAAACCACCGCATATGTGAATTAAGCGATCGGCCAGCGTGGACTTGCCGTGATCAATATGTGCAATGATTGAAAAATTTCTTGTTAAGTTTATGTCTGACACACTTTTTACTCATCAATTAAAAACGCCTCAAATGAGGCGTTTATAGTACCAGCGGTATTGTACCTATTATTTTTTCAAAGCGAGAAAAATTGGATCGCCTCTTCGATTTATTAAAACCGATACAAATTTACCCGTTAGTGCTTGCTTTGCCAGCTTTTTTAAATGCTCCACGTCTTTGATATCTTTCCCATCGAGCTGCATAATAACGTCGCCTCGTTGAATGCCCGCATTGGAGGCAGCA
>JBLIAQ010000149.1:0-4635 GCA_047634535.1 Cycloclasticus sp. | reverse complement strand
TCGTCTTGCCCACCGACCTGATTTAGGTAAATAAAAGGCAGGCCGGTTTCTTCCACTCTCGCCCGTACCGTGTCCATACGAAGCTGGGCTTTGTTAATTTCAAAAGGCGAGGCGTTCAGGTTAATGATGAGTGAGGCGCCGCTCTGTTTAAGCTGCTGACAGACCGCCGGCGTCCAGATATCTTCACACAGCGTTAAACCAATTTTTAGGCCGTCCAGATCAAACGTACAAGCCTGAGAGCCAGGCTCAAAATACCGTTTTTCATCAAATACGCCATAATTTGGTAAGCGTTGTTTTCGGTAATTAGCGATTAATTGTCCGGCCTGTAATACCGCCGCGCTGTTAAACAGCCCACTTTCATCTCTTTCTGGGTAGCCCAAAATGATCGTAATAAACGGGCAGCTATTAGCAATGCGCTCTATTTCTTTTTCAACACCGTAAATAAAGTCATCACGCAGCAATAAATCTTCTGGCGGGTAACCCGTTATCGCTAATTCAGGAAAAATAATCGCGTTCGAACCGTGATCAATGGCTTGAGCACAAAAGTCGATAATTCGATCAGCATTGCCGATCAAGTCGCCAACGCGGGGGTTAAACTGCACAACGGCTATCTTCATAACAATATAGTATTATCTATTTATCCCTTTAGGTCAGCAGGCGCAAGACAAAAAAAGGGCCGCAACAAGTACAGCCCTGATTTATCTTTTCGGTAACTAGCTAACCTAAAATTTCTTTCATTTTTGCACCCATTTGCGCGGGAGATTTTACAATATGAACGCCCGCTGCTTCCAGTGCTTCAAATTTAGCATCTGCGGTACCTTTGCCGCCAGAAACAATAGCGCCCGCGTGACCCATCCGCTTGCCAGGAGGCGCTGTAACGCCAGCGATATAGCCCACAACCGGTTTGGTTACGTGATTTTTTATGTACTCAGCGGCTTCTTCTTCCGCCGTTCCACCGATTTCACCGACCATAATAATGCCTTTGGTTTGCTCGTCTTTTTCAAAGCGCGAGATAACGTCGATAAAGTTCATGCCATGGATAGGGTCACCACCAATACCAACACAGGTGCTTTGCCCTAGACCTGCCAGAGTAGTTTGATGAACCGCTTCATAGGTTAAGGTGCCTGAACGAGAAACCACACCAATACTACCTGCTTGATGAATAAAGCCGGGCATGATGCCAATTTTACATTCCCCAGGTGTGATCACACCCGGACAGTTTGGCCCAATCAATACGGCGTCCTGATATTGTTCCAGCGCCGCTTTCACTTTTAACATATCTAATACGGGAATGCCTTCTGTAATACAGACGATTACTTTGATACCTGCCGCCGCCGCTTCTAAAATAGCGTCCGCTGCGAATGGAGGCGGAACATAAATCATCGTGGCTTCTGCACCCGTTGCTTTTACTGCGTCTTCAACGGTATTAAAAACGGGCAAGTCCAAATGCCTTTCACCGCCACGGCCTGGTGTTACACCACCTACTACCTTAGTTCCATAGGCAATCGCCTGTTCAGAATGAAAAGTGCCTTGTTTACCGGTAAAGCCCTGGCAAATTACTTTCGTGTCTTTATTAATTAAAATACTCATATTATTCCTTACTTAAAGCGCTGCTTTTACGGCGGCTTGCGCTGCTAGTGTTAAATCATCCGCGGCAATAATGTCTAGCCCTGAATCTTTAAGTAGCTGACGACCTTGATCGGCATTAGTGCCTTCTAAACGAACCACTACCGGTACGCTAACGCCAACTTCTTTAATTGCCTCAATAATGCCTTCGGCGATCAGATTACAACGCACGATACCTCCGAAAATATTAACCAGCACGACTTTTACTTTATCGTCAGACAAAATAAGCTTGAAGGCTTCAGCAACTCGTTCTGCCGTAGCGCCACCACCAACGTCTAAAAAGTTAGCAGGGAACCCGCCTTCGAGTTTCACTAAATCCATTGTCGCCATGGCTAAACCAGCGCCATTAACCATACAGCCAATATTGCCATTTAATGTAATGTAGTTGAGGTCGTGTTGTTGCGCCAAATATTCTTTTTCGTCTTCTTGCGACGGGTCGCGCATAGACACCATTTCTGGGTGACGGTAAGCCGCGTTATCGTCTAAATTCACCTTGGCGTCTAAAGCGATCAAGTCGCCATCGCCATTTACAATCAGCGGATTAATTTCGACCTGGCTGGCATCTTTGGCTAAAAAGACCTGCAATATCCCGGACATCACTTTAAACAGCTGACCGACCTGTTTGCCTTCCATGCCCATTTTAAAAGCTATATTACGGCATTGGTAAGGTTGTAGACCGGCGACAGGATCAACCGCTACTAATAAGATTTTTTCTGGCGTTTCTTCCGCCACTTCCTCAATATCCATGCCGCCAGCTTCTGAGGCCATAAACATAATACGCTTACTGGCTCGATCAACCACCGCGCTTAAATATAACTCACGATCAATTGGCTTCACTTCTTCGACAATTAAGGTTTCAATCGGCAGACCTTCTGCGTCAGTTTGCGGCGTCACCAGACGCGTGCCCAACAATTTTCTACTGAACGCTTCAACTTCATCCAGGCCTTTACACAGTTTCACACCACCTGCCTTACCGCGACCACCGGCGTGGACCTGGGCTTTAACGACCCAACAATCACCACCTAACTCCTTGGCAACATTAACGGCTTCTTTTGCTGAACGTGCGGGCTTGCCAAGAGGAACAGCAACACCGAACTCAGCAAATAGTTGTTTTGCCTGGTACTCATGTAAATTCATTTATTTTCCTTTATCGTTAAACGCTTTATTTAATGACTGTATTTTAGGTGATTTTTCTAATAAAACTACCTAAACACCTATAATAAATACATGGTCGACGTAAAAAGAGAAGATAATTTTGTAAAAACCTGCCCTTTTGGCAACGGTTTTTACTTGCCCGCAGAACAGGCTTGGCGCACACTTAAAGTTTTCCACGCCTACCAAATAGTACTTGCGAGTGCTTTCTTTGGCTTATTCGCCAGCCAAACCGGGCCTTCTATTTTTGGCCAGAGTAACGAAAGCCTGTTTCAATCTGTCAGCCTCAGCTATCTTGCGCTTATTCTGTTTAGCACGGTCTTTATTCGTAAACCGTATATCGCTTATACAAAGCAGGTGCAGTTTAAAATTCTGCTTGATATTATCGTTCTCAGCCTACTGATGCACGCTAGTGGAGGCATTACCAGTGGGCTGGGTGTTTTATTGGCCGTTAGTGTTGCCGCCGGCGGGCTATTAGCCGGCGGGCAGTGCACACTTGTTTTCGCCGCAGCCGCCACTTTTGCTGTACTGGGAGAACAAACCTATGCCGATTTCAGCAACGCCTTTGCTAAAACGGCTTATACCTATGCCGGCGTGTTAAGCGCTTCCTTTTTCACTATTGCCCTGCTCGCGCTGGTGCTGGCAAAACGCGTTGAAACGTCTGAAAAAATTGCCTTGCAACAAAGCCGCGATATCGACGATTTAGTTCAACTAAACGACTACATCATCAAACACTTGAAATCTGGTATTATCGTCGTTGACCAACAAAATTGTGTCCGTCTGGCCAATGGAGCAGCCAGCGCGCTTCTTGGACATACCATTATTATTGGAGACTCCTTATCAGGCGTCTCCTTGGAATGTTGGCAACTGTTCAAACGATGGCTAAGAGTACCATCTGAAGACTCTGGCATTTGTGCCACCAACTCTAACTCCCCGCGAATAAAACTGCGTTTTAGCCAGCTAGACAGTCTTGCTGATAATGCTTACATCATTTTTCTCGATGACATGTCTTCCATTGACCAACAAATTCAGCAGGGCAAACTGGCCTCATTGGGTCGCTTAACCGCTAGTATCGCTCACGAAATACGTAATCCGTTGGGGGCCATTAGTCACGCGGGTGAGTTACTGTCCGAGTCTAGCGCCATTGAAAAAGAAGACCGGCGTTTACTCGACATCATTCATAACCATAGCGGGCGTGTGAATAGTATCGTCAAAAGTATTCTTCAGCTGTCTCGACATGAACAAAACAATATTGAATTGGTTCTCTTAAAAGACTGGTTAAGCGAGTTTGACAAGGACTTTAAGGAGCAATTTGGCCTACAGCATTCGCCGTTGAAAATTACCAGTAACAAAGAAGTACAAAATGTTAATTTTGATAAAAACCACCTTAAACAAATTATCGACAACCTGTGCAGCAACGCCCTAAAATATGGCCAGGCAAGTTCGGCGGCTTCTGTGATAGAAATCACCACTGGGCTACACCCCGTTACCCAACAAGTTTATATATCCGTCATCGATAACGGCAAAGGAATGGACGAAAAAGTGGCACAACAAATTTTTGAACCCTTTTATACCACCTCGCCATCCGGCACTGGTTTAGGCCTTTATATTTCAAGCCAACTCGCTGAACTCAATCATGCTAAATTAAGCTACACCGCCAACCCAAATGGCGGCAGCAAATTCACCTTACTGTTAACAACGCACTAAAATATACGCAATGACCCAGCCATTAGCCCTCATCGTAGATGACGAACCCGATATTCGCGAACTGTTAGAAATTACCCTCTCTCGTATGGGCATTGCCAGTAAAACCGCCGAAGACTTAGGCGAAGCCAAACAGCTATTAAAAAACCACAC
>JBLIAQ010000148.1:0-4687 GCA_047634535.1 Cycloclasticus sp. | reverse complement strand
ATAAGGCCTGGCACGTCGCTTTTAATGAATTGTTAAACCTCAATGGGGACGTGAGCGTTCTTGAAAAAGCCAGCTCATGTTTATCGATTGGTGGCGATGAGGTTTTAAAGACTATCGCAGAATTACAGCAAGTAGCCTCACTGTTAGAAAGTATTTATCCGGCATTACCACTTTATTTTGACCTCGCTGAGCTACGTTGTTACCAGTATCAAACGGGTATTGTCTTTGCCGCCTACGTTCCGGGTTTTGGATCTGAAGTAGCTCGTGGTGGTCGCTACGATAATTTAACAGGCCAGCAAGATGAAACCTTACCCGCGACTGGTTTTAGTGCGGACGTAAAAGTGCTGTCACGATTAAGTTCGTTTAATGAGACCGCCATTAAAGACGTCATCTGGGTGCCTGACGTTGCTGATGCCGATTTGAATGATCTCATCCGTCAACTAAGAGCGTCTGGCAAGATAGTGGTCCAGCAGCTGCCAGATGACCAACGGCAACCAGAGCATACACTGGTCATTACAAAACTGAACGGTCAGTGGGAAGTTCAAGATAGCTAAGTTAATAGAATTCAGAATCAAAAGATTAATTTTTAAATAGAGAACTAAAATGGGAAAAAATGTTGTCGTAATCGGCACCCAGTGGGGTGACGAAGGCAAAGGAAAGTTGGTTGATCTATTAACCGATAATGTTGCAGCAGTTGTACGTTTCCAGGGTGGACATAATGCGGGCCATACGTTGGTTATTGGCGAAGTTAAAACGGTATTACACCTTATTCCATCAGGTATTTTGCGCGATAGCGTAAATTGCTTGATCGGCAATGGCGTGGTTTTGTCGCCAGAAGCCTTGTTGGATGAAATGGCGGTACTTAGAAAAGCGGGTGTTAATTTAGATGGCAGGCTGAAAATCAGTGAAGCCTGTCCGTTAATTTTGCCCGTGCATATCGGTTTAGATCTGGCGCGTGAAGGCGCGCGCGGAAACAAAGCCATTGGTACCACGGGCCGAGGAATTGGTCCCGCTTATGAAGATAAAGTGGCGCGACGCGGGGTTCGAGCAGGCGACCTATTAACGCCCACTATATTTGCAGAAAAACTTAGAGAATTGCTCGACTACCATAACTTTGTTTTACAGCACTACTACAAAGCAAATACTTACGAGTTTCAGAAAACCTTTGACGACGTGATGGCACAAGCAGAGGTGATAAGCCCCATGCTGATTGACGTGGCTGATGTGTTGCATAAATACAGTCGTGACGGTAAAAATATTTTATTCGAAGGTGCACAGGGCGCGCTGCTAGATATTGATCATGGTACCTACCCTTACGTCACCTCATCCAATACCACTGCTGGCAGTTCTGCCACCGGCAGCGGAATGGGCCCGTGTGATATGGATTATGTATTAGGTATTACAAAAGCCTATACGACCCGTGTGGGTAGCGGCCCATTTCCAACCGAACTGAACGATGAAGTCGGTCGGTATTTAGGCGAAAAAGGGCACGAGTTTGGTGCGACTACGGGTCGTGAAAGGCGTTGTGGCTGGTTCGACGCAGTTTCTCTACGCCGTTCGGCGCGCCTCAATAGCTTAACCGGTATTTGTTTAACGAAACTGGACGTGATGGATGGCCTTGATGAGGTTAAGATTTGTACGGCTTACCGCTTAAATGGTGAACTAATCGATGTGCCGCCAATTGGCGCAGAAAAATACGCCCAATGTGAGCCAGTGTTCGAAACCATGCCGGGCTGGAAGGGTAAAACAGAAGGCCAGAAATCGCTGGATAATTTTCCTGCAGAAGCCCTGGCTTATATCAAGCGATTAGAAGCGTTAGTAGAAGTGCCCATCGATATAATTTCGACCGGCCCTGAAAGAACAGAAACCATTGTTCTGAATCACCCGTTTGACTAGTCGAAAAGCCATTTACTGACGAAAATCAAAGGCCCTATATCATTGCTTATAGGGCTTTTTTCGTCGTATAGAACAGGTTTCCAGTACAAGGTCTCTATCATTAGTCAATTAAACTGTAGTGCTCTTCAGTATCGTTGATTTTATTCTAAAGGTGTAAAGTGATAAAATCGCAAGGCTAAATATAATAAAATTTTGAGGGGTTTACGGATGTCGAATATGGCAGATTATGCGGTCACCAAAGCAAGCTTTAAGCTTAAAACTCCCGAGTTTTACAACTTTGGTTTTGACGTCATTGATAAAAGGGCAAATGAAGCGGATAAGTTAGCGTTTATAACCGTGAATGCATCAGGCAATGATATAAAACACTTCCAGTTTAGTGACCTCTCCAAAATATCCAATCAATTCGCCAACGGCCTGTTAGATTTAGGGGTAAAAAAGCGCGAGCTGGCTTTTGTGATGATCCCTCGCATAGCCGAGTGGTACGCCGTGATGATCGGCAGCTGTAAATTGGGCGTGGTTACCATGCCGGGTACGAATTTATTGACCGCTAAAGATATCGAATACCGTATTAACCGTTCCAAGGCGACGCTGGCGATCGTAACGTCTGATAACGCCGATAAAGTAGACGCGATAAAAGACAATTGCCCCACTCTGCAGAAGCTGATCGTCATTGGCGATGCCAGGGAAGGGTGGTATACCTTTGATCAACTCACAACCAATGCTGACGAGACTTTAGATCAGTCCCAAATGGAACCGACAAAAGCGTCGGACTTGATGATGATCTATTTTACTTCGGGTACGACCGGGATGCCTAAGATGGTTCCGCGTGATATGGCTTATGCGCACGCGCATACCATTACTGGTGAATACTGGATGGATCTGCAGGAAGACGATATCCATTGGACTTTATCAGACACCGGCTGGGCCAAAGCCGCCTGGGGTATGCTGTATGCGCCATGGCAAATGGGCGCAGCGATGGTGTTATTTAATGGGACGGGCTTTGACGCTGAGCTGCACCTGCGCTTGATCGAAAAACTGGATGTAACGACTTTTTGTGCGCCACCCACGGTTTATCGTGTGTTCGCGCAAATGGACTTATCTAAATATAATTTAAGTTCAATTCGTCACGCGATCGGCGCTGGTGAACCATTAAACCCAGAAGTTATCAAAGTTTGGAAAGAAGCGACGGCTGCCGATATTTACGATGGCTATGGGCAAACAGAAACCATCAATATCGTCGCCAACTACCCCTGCGTTCCGGTCAGGCCGGGTTCAATGGGTAAGCCGGTTCCTGGTGTAGATGTTCAAATTGTCGACGACAACGGCAAACAAGTCGATGTAGACGCGATTGGTCATATCGCTGTGCGCATTACCGATCCTCTGCAACCCGGTATGTTCCCTGGTTACTGGGAAGATGCTGAAGCGACCGCGAAGTGTTTTAAGAATGGTTGGTACCTAACTGGCGATAACGGCACCGTCGATGCAGATGGTTATTTCTGGTTTGTAGGCCGTTCAGACGATATTATCACTTCATCTGGTTATAGAATAAGCCCGTTTGAAGTAGAAAGCTCTTTGCTCGAACACCCAGCGGTGCTTGAGTCGGCTGCGATCGGTAAGCCCGATGAAATGCGCGGCGAAATTGTTAAAGCTTTTATTATATTGGCAGACGGTTATCAGGCCAGCGATGAATTGACCGTTGAAATTCAGAATTTTATGAAACAACACACGGCGCCTTATAAGTACCCGCGTGAAATTGAATACGTAGACGCCTTGCCGAAAACGATTTCAGGTAAAATTAGACGCGTCGAATTAAGACAAAACAGCTAGGAGAGGGTATGTCAGCAGTAGCAACATCAGTCATTGATCCAACTAAAATTGAAAAATACGCGGCTAAAAATCACGTTCGTTTTGTAACCGCAGCCAGTTTGTTCGATGGCCACGATGCTGCGATTAATATTATGCGCCGCATTCTTCAAGCGACCGGCGCGGAAGTTATTCACCTGGGTCATAACCGCTCGGTGCAGGAGGTAGTAGACGCCGCTATTCAAGAAGACGCTCACGGCATTGCGATCAGTTCCTATCAGGGCGGTCACGTCGAATATTTCAAATACATGATTGATTTGCTGAAGCAAAGGGGCGCTTCACACATCAAAGTATTTGGCGGCGGCGGTGGTGTTATCGTGCCGGAAGAAATTGCCGAGTTACACGCGTATGGCGTATCACATATTTTTAGCCCGTCAGACGGTCAGTCGATGCAGTTGCAAGGCATCATTAACGAAATGATCGAAACCGCCGATTACGACTTAACCAAAATTGGTGTACCAGAAAACCTGGATTCATTGACCGATAATGGCTATGTAAATCTGGCTCGACTTATCACGGCGTTGGATGAGGACGGTATCGCGAATGACGCGATAGATGCGCTTACGAAACGCGCTGGCGAGCACGAAAAAACACCAGTTTTAGGCATTACGGGTACCGGCGGGGCGGGTAAATCATCACTCACTGATGAGTTGGTCCGTCGCTTTAATCTGGAGCTCGAGCACGTAAAAATTGCCATTATTGCGATTGATCCGACGAAACGAAAAACCGGAGGCGCGCTGTTGGGTGATCGTATTCGTATGAATGCCATCCATCATCCGAATATATATTTCCGTTCAATCGCTACACGAAACACGCAAGGCGAAGTACCCGAAGCGTTGGGTAATATTATTAATGCGTGTAAAGTCGCGGGTTTTGATTTAATTATCGTAGAAACGCCGGGCATTGGCCAGGGCGACGCGGGGATCGT
>JBLIAQ010000147.1:0-4700 GCA_047634535.1 Cycloclasticus sp. | reverse complement strand
GGTATTTTCCGTGATTTGCAAGGCCTATAGCAAGCAATGTATGTAAAATAAGCTCAAATTTAATTAATTCAACTTAATTACAAAACAATATGACGACTCAATTAAACATTACAAAACCCGACGACTGGCATTTACACCTTCGTGACGACGAAGCCTTGCAGACGACCGTCGCTTTTAGCGCTAGGCAATGTCAACGGGCCATCGTTATGCCCAACTTGGCTCAGCCCATTATTAATGTTGAATTAGCGCTGGCCTATCGGCAACGGATTTTAGCCGCCAAACCCAGGGGCAGCAACTTTCAACCCTTAATGACGATTTACCTGACCAATAACACCTCGGTCAACGATATTAGCCTGGCCAGCCAAAATGAACACGTTTTCGCCGCCAAACTCTACCCCGCTGGCGCCACAACCCATTCATCCAATGGCGTTACCGATATAAAGGCCTTGTCGCCCGTACTGGAAGAAATGCAAACACGCCAGCTGCCTTTATTGGTTCATGCGGAAGTAACCGATTCAGACATCGACATTTTTGATCGTGAACAAGCTTTTATTGATCGGCATTTATCCGCCATCAGGCAACAATTTCCAGAACTTCGTATCGTTTTAGAGCATGCAACGACTCAACAGGCAATTGATTTTGTTGAAAGCCACGAACATACCGCGGCGACGCTAACCCCTCAGCACCTTTTATTTAACCGCAATGATTTATTAGCCGGTGGTATTCGGCCGCACAATTACTGCCTACCCGTTTTAAAGCGCGAAACGCACAGACTGGCCCTGGTTAAAGCCGCCACCAGCGGTAGTCCGAAATTTTTTCTGGGAACCGATAGCGCACCGCACGCTACACAGACCAAAGAAGCCAGTTGTGGTTGCGCGGGCTGCTTTACCGCTTACGCGGCTATAGAACTCTATGCCGAGGTTTTTGAAAAAGAAGGTGCACTGGACAAGCTTGAAGGCTTCAGTAGTTTTTATGGTCCAGATTTCTACCAGTTACCGAGGAATAACGAAAAAATAACGCTTCTTAAAGAACAGTGGACGGCTCCCGCCCACTATTCTTTCGGCGAGCAAACCATCGTGCCGTTCAGGCAAGATAAGCCATTACAATGGAGAATTAAATAACGCCCTTTTAAACATGAGCGTTAATAAAAAAGCCCCTTTGAAAGGGGCTTTTTTCAGTGTCTACTCGTCAAAGATATCGTCATCATCCATCGGTGGATTACCGTCATAAATCAAGTACTCACGACGCTGGAGGTATCCATTGCGCCTAAAGTTATAGGGATCTAAAGACGCCTGATCAACTACTTTTTTCGTACTGATCACATCGGCACGATCATCTATCCCTTCTAAAGCAAGGGTTGCCCACATCGCATCAGAGTCATCTATCTGCTGAATCGGATTAACAAACCAATCGGCATACAAACCGAGTGCATCACGTAAATTGCTTGGGCCTAAGATTGGCAGAACGATATAAGGCCCCGTCCCAACGCCATAAACACCCAGCGTTTGACCAAAATCTTCCTTGTGTTTTGGCATACCCATATCGGTCGCCATATCAGCAAAACCAAGCCCCCCTATGGTGCTATTTACTAGTACCCGGCCACCGTCTGAAATTGCTTGATTGAGTTTTAATTGCAAGATGTCATTAACGAAAACGACCACATCGTCTAAATTGCTAAAAAAGTTTGAAATCCCTCTATTAACAATGTTTGGCGTAACGTATTGATAGCCTTTAGCAACCGGCTCAAGAACGTATTCATCAGCCTTTTCGTTGAATTGAAATACACCTCTATTAACAAACTCTAAAGGATCATTGTCTTCCTGAGACGCGATCGATGCACAACCCGACAATAAGGTAACGCTAACCATCGCAATACTAACAAATCCATTTTTTAAATACTTTCTATATCCCACAAGCTTGTCTCCCAAAATTAAGACCACTTTTATCAAGTCGTCTGCTGATCGTTGTTTTATTATAGACGAATATATTCGTAATATTACCTTAGAGCGTATGCCTAATCAAAAAAATAAGACCATGTCCACCCGCTTTCGCAGTTATTTACCCGTCGTTGTTGATATTGAAACGGCTGGGTTTAATGCTAATACCGACGCCTTACTGGAAATGGCCGTTGTCATACCCGCCATGGACGAAGGTGGCCGGCTTTTTATTCAGTCCTCCCACCGCGAACACGTGATTCCATTTGAGGGGGCAAACCTCGAACCCGCTGCTCTGAAATTTAATGGAATTGACCCCTACCACCCCTTTCGATTAGCGATTAATGAAAAAGACGCCCTTAAAAAACTATTCACTCCCGTTCGGCAGGCCATTAAAGAGCAACTCTGCACGCGAGCTATTTTGGTAGGACATAACCCTGCTTTTGATATCGGCTTTATGAACGCCGCCGTCACACGTACGAATTTTAAACGCAATCCATTTCATCCGTTCAGTACGTTTGATACCGCCACACTAGGCGGCCTGGCTTACGGGCAAACCGTGCTCGCGAAGGCAGCAAAAGCCGCCGGCATGGAATGGGACAGCGAGCAGGCTCACTCAGCGCTTTATGATGCCGAACAAACCGCTCTTTTATTTTGTAGTATTGTCAATCAGTGGGATTCGCTTAATGGCTAACCGTTATATCCCCAAGCAAGGTTTTTAATTCACCGCTCTCATACATTTCAATCAGTATATCGGCGCCACCAACCAGTTCACCCTTGACGTACAATTGCGGGAACGTAGGCCAATTGGAATATGTTTTTAAACCTTCTCTGATATCTGCGTCATCCAAAATATTCACATAAGCAAATTCTTTTTCACAGGCCTGTAGAATTTGCACGACTTTGCTAGAAAACCCACACTGTGGGAAATAAGGCGTTCCTTTCATATACAACAAAACAGCGTGGCCATTTAATTGCTCTTCAATTCGTTCGTTAATAGTCATTACAGTCACCTTTCTAAAAAATTTGTTCAATTATACTCTTTTTATTCAACTTACTCTTCAAATCCGTAACCCCCACCACCCGGTGTTTTAATCGTTAAACGATCCCCAGCCTTAACCTCAACGCTCACTTTTCCCGGCAAAGCTTTTCCGTTCAGCTGATTTTCACCGAACGCACCGTTTTTGCCACCTAACAAGCCCCAGGGTTGATACTGCCTACGTTCCGTCAACAAAGTAACCTGCGCTGGCCGCAAAAAGCTCATTTCACGAACTAAGCCGTCACCACCTTTATGCCGGCCAGCACCTCCTGAACCGGTTCGAATCTGATATCGCTCAATCCTTACCGGATAATGCATTTCTAATGACTCGATGGGCGTATTTAAGGTATTCGTCATATGCGTTTGAACGCCAGAAAGGCCAGCATGCAAGGCGCCCCCACCCATGCCACCACCAATGGTTTCGTAATAATTCCAACTAGTCTTCTTTGTTTTAACGCCCATCGCCACATTATTCATGCTGCCATGACTAGCGGCTGGGATTTGATCTGGAATTGCTTTTGCGAGCGCCCCCATCACAACATCAACGAGTCGAGTACTGGTTTCAACATTACCCGCCGCCACCGCAGCCGGCTTAACGGCATTTACCAGTGAGCCAATTGGTGCTTTAATTTCAAGTCGTCTATACACGCCAAAACACGCTGGGGTATTGGCTGGCATTAAACACCTGAAGACATAATAAACCGCCGCCGCTACCACCGATAATGGACAATTAATATTGCCTTTAACTTGTGGCGAAGTGCCCGAAAAATCGGCCAGCACGGCGCCCGACTGAATAGTTAACGCCAGTTGTATTTTTATATTTTCAGCGCCCAGGCCGTCGTCATCCATAAGGTCTTCAAAACCATAATGCCCGTCTGGAATGCTGCGTAACAACTGTTCCATCAGCCGATCGCCGTAGTCATTCAAGTCGTCTATGGCTAAACCGTATTCTTCTGTTCCATACGCTGTAACAATTGATAAAAGCCTTTCAGCGCCTCGCTGATTAGCACTGATCTGAGCGTTGAAGTCACCCACCGATTCAACTGAGTGACCTAACGAACGCATAATTTCATCGAATTCAACCGAGGTTTCATGCTTTCGCATGATCTTTTGCGGTGCAATAAGCACACCTTCTTGCTCCAGTTGCGTTGCTAGTGGCATAGAACCCGGCGTATCAGAACCAATATCTGCGTGATGCGCCCTATTGGCAACAAAACCAAGCAGACGCTCACCGTTATGTACAGGACATACCAAGGTGACATCAGGCAAATGGGTGCCGCCAAGATAAGGATCGTTAAACGCCACCATATCACCCGACCGCCAGTCGAAGCGATCAACAACGCCCTGCATCGCATACGCCATACTGCCCAAATGAACGGGTATATGAGCTGCCTGGGAGCATAATTGCCCCCGCAAATCGAAGACGGCGCAAGAAAAGTCCAGCCGGTCTTTTATGTTCGGTGAGAAAGCGGCGCGCTGTAAAACAGCGCCCATCTCATCACAAACCGACTCGATCCGACTTGAAAAAATACTTAGTTCAATGGTATTCATTACAGATTAGTTGCTGATTTTCATAAGGATAATTATAATAGCCCATTCATAAAAAGGGCGGTCTTATTAGATCGCCTTTATTTTTACTTATCTCTCATTGCAAGGCCGCTTATGCACAACCATATTATGCCAACTTACGCCTCTTTGCCCGTTCGCTTTATCAAAGGCGATGGCGC
>JBLIAQ010000146.1:0-4701 GCA_047634535.1 Cycloclasticus sp. | reverse complement strand
ACCAGGGGTATGTATCGTCGTTGGGCTGAATTAATGGAAGGCAGGTCCTGGGATGAGCTTTCTAAAACGGCTAAAACAGTCAGCCAGGGCTAGGAGATAGAAATGAGTGCGGAAATTAATCAGCATGTTGCGGGAAAAGCGTTGAACCATATTATTCATTTTGAAGTGGCTCAGTTTCTGACCAGAGAAGCGCGAGCGCTGGATGAAGAGAGGTACCACGAATGGCTAGACGAGATGATCACCAAAGATATCAGCTATCAACTACCTACCGAAGAGGTTCGCTATCGGCGCGATAAAAAGGTGATTGGCACGGCGCAAACGACCTATTTATACAATGATAGTTATGAGGTGTTGTGTATGCGTGTCGCGCGGTTTGATACGGGTTTTCTGTGGGCCGAAGACCCGCCAATACGGATCAGGCGTTATATAACAAATGTTGACGCGGCGTGGGCCGACACGCCAGATGAAGTAGACGTGTGGTCTAACTTTATTGTTTATCGTAGTCGCGGGCAACGGGATGACTCAACGATGTATGGCCGTCGAAAGGACCGGCTTAGGAAAGTAGATGGAGCATGGCGTTTAGCGGCGAGGGTTATTACTCTGGACCAACGGGTTATTCTTGATAAAAACGTACACTGTTTTTTCTAAATAAGCTTGTAGTAAGAACGCTAAAAGAGGCGTTCTTCCTTATAGCGCTGAATCTAGCGCTGAAAGTTGCATCAAGTGGCTCAGGTCAATAATGTTGATTTGCCGGTTCTTTTTTTCAATGCACTTAGTCTCGGCCAGGCGTGAGAACGCGCGACTCGTTGTTTCAGAAGCCAGCCCAAGATAGTTACCAATATCCTGACGCGACATCGTGAGGGTGAAATTTAATTGGTGTTGTTCAGTTCGGCTCGTACGTTTTGAGATCAGCAGAATAAAGGTCGCAAGCCTTGAAACAGCGGAATGATGGGACAGGCAATTGAAAAAATCATGGCCTGATGCCAGAGATTGACTGAATAAATTAATGGCCCAATCGGATAAGGCCGGGTTATTTTTTCGCAATTGAGCCAGGCGAGGGTAGTCGGTCTTACAGAGGTAGCTATCGGTTAATGATATGGCGGTACTTAAATACTTACGCCCAGCAATGCTTTCAAGCCCAACGATTTCACCAGGAAGATAAAACCCCGTGATGTGCTCGTCTCCACGGGTGTCTGTAATATGGGTTTTGACGGCGCCCGATTTGACGACGTAAAGCGATTGAAAAGGGCCGCCTTGTGAGTAAATGACCTGTTTTTGCGCAAAGCGCTTGTCAGAGTCTACGATGCGCTTCAACTCATCTATCATTTTTTCATCGAGCGCGGCGGGCAGGCATAGTGACGACAAGGCGCAAATGCGGCAGCTTTGTACGGCCGGCTTTTTTGTAGACGTATAGGGCGAAGTCAGGCTCATCAGAGAAATCTTTTTATCGTGGTTATAAATTCCATCATAAACGGTGACATTTAGCAAATTATACAGCTGCGTAGCCAGCATGAATCGGCTGACAAAAAAGAAGGCTTCTAGTTGATAACGAGAAGCCTTTATGCCCCAAACCTTGGGGGAGGAGATATTCAGTTTGTGGTTGGTTCAGTTAGAAGCCCATCAACTCCTGGTAGCCTTTCCATAAACCACGAATCAACCCTTCCGTGACCAGGTGGTCATCACCAACGGGGTCTTTTCCGGCCATCTGGATAACATTAGTACGATTGCCGTCACGTACGATGGCCTTCTGACAAAGCTCGGTTGATTCGCCATCTTCCATAGAAATCAAACCGCCGGGGCCGATCAGGTTAAACTGCTTCAGGCGGATGTTACGCAGCTCTTCGCTGTCGTCTTTATAGCCGAAATAAGTCCAAACCAATTCAAACGCGTCTTTACCCTTAGGCAAAATCTGTCTGAACGCCAGGGTGTTTTGAATTTGTTGCATAACCAGTGATGGGAATAAAGACAAAATAACCAGGGTGACGCCGTCATCAAACTCTTGCTGGCCTTTTAATAACGTGGGGTCTTGCAAGGTGTACTCGCCCGTTTGTAGGGTTCTTAACTTATCCTTTTTCATATCGTCCAGCGCCGTTTTGTCTTCGGTTCCACTGCTCGCCCAAAGTACAGAATGGAAGTCATTGTTAACGATAGACTCGCCTTTTTGCGAAGAGCGATATAAACCAAACGTAGCGTGGAACAAGTGTAATAAGCTCGCGTGATAAGGGTCTTTGGTGTTTTCTGAATAGAATTTCCAGTTGCCAGCGATATGCTGACGGGTATGGCCCAAAATTTCTATCGGGCGATTCATGATGCGTTTTAAGTGATGATTAACGTCTTCGCCCATATAGGTTTCAATATCGGGGGTGTCGTCACTAAAGGTGCCAAAGACCACGCCGTGATAGTTGATGACGCGAACGGTTCTCAGGCCGTGCTGTTTTTTATCAAAGTCTTTTGGCATGCCGCCTTTGCCCGCGAGGCCGCGCTGAAAGGGTACGCCGCGCAAGTCGCCTTTGGCGTCGTAAGCCCATTGGTGATACACGCAGGTATATACCCCATCTTCTGATTTGCCGTGGCGTTCACGGCAAATTTCAGCGCCACGGTGAGCGCAGCGATTCACCCATGCGTATATTTCATCGTCTTGACCGCGGGTAACGACGACGGGGGTGTCACCAATATAGGTGGATTTAAAGCTGCCTTTATCTGGGATTTCAGCTTCTGCGGCGAGGAAATTCCACGTTTTACCGTTATAAATTTTTTCTTGCTCTAACTCGTAAACCTCTTCACTATTGAAAACAGAGTATGGAACGGCGGTACAACCGGCGTCGGCAGGCCATTTTAGATGTTCGGGTGTGCTCATGTGTGCTCCTTTAAATAGGGATGACCATCAGGGTGGTAATTTTATGCGTGTCGTAGATCGCGGAGCGTTCTTTGAATTTTAAAACACCGTTATCACGGACGATTACGTCCACGTAGCGGCCTACATTATAGACAGTGCTTTCGCCATCATTGCAGGTTTTAAACACTGCATAGTTAGACTGAACGTGAATTTCGTCGCCATCAAAAGACAGGATGCGTGGATTACTGATGATATGGCGGTACCATTGAACCTGGTACACATTGGCGTGTCGTAAAGCGGTAACGCGATCATTGAGCATGCCTTTGCTGTCGCACCAGATGACGGCGACAGGCAGCCCTACTTCATGGTTTTCTCGAGGAATGATTCTATACAGACATTGCTCAGTAAAAAAATTGGGCCAGTTTTCTAGATCATCGTCATCAATACACTGCGCATAGGCATTAAGCAGGTCCTCTACTTCGCTCTTAAGCTCTGGGGTGGTCACATTTGGCATACGTTCTCCTGATAGTTTAGGATCAAGTATACGGATTTGCTAGCATTAGGAAATGATTATAGTCAAAAAAATACCGTTTTATATGATCCGTTGTAGCAATATAATTTTTGCAGTTAAAGGTTATTTGGCCCTATTGTCGACCAATATCATTTTTGAAATAAGGTCCTGGATGTCGATTTTAGCGCTGTTATCCAGTAATACCGCGACGCGGTTAATTGTACAGACTACGGAGCCACGCATACTGTGAAGGTAATAAGCGTCTAAAGGGTAGACAACGGTTTGGTCATGGCGGGCGCGCTGATAACTCAGCTGGCTAATGCCCATAATGCCCAGGCCAGCAGCTTCAGCGTGAGCCATAAGGCGTTCGGCGCGATCTTCAGAGATATCGCCAATGTGCTCAATTAAAAAAGGCGGGGTCGCCGCGCCTTTACCGGGCACAGACTCACGCCAGCGGACGGCACCAAGAACGCCATCAGTATTCAACAGAGAGTTAAAAGGTACAGGTGTAGACATAGCGATCTCCCAGAAGGTTATTAAATTTGGTTTGCTCTATGGACTAGAGGTTAGCGTAATCATCTGCGCAATGGCAATAGCTATTTGTTTATTTGGCCGCTCGTGGGGCACTCATGCAAGGTTAAATGATTTTGATCATAAAAAATGCTTATACGATTTATAAATAATGATAACCTAATGTAATAATAAAGGCCGTAATGAGGAGAAGTATCATAATGAGTCAAAAACCAGTAATAGCAACCATGATAGGAGACCCAGCCGGTATTGGCCCGGAAGTAGTGGCTAAGGCCTGGGCTAGTGGTGAAGTACATCAGTATAGCCAGCCTGTTTTAGTTGGGAGTCAGACGGTGATGCAACAGGCGGTTAAGGCTTGTGGTTTATCGTTAGAGGTTAAAAAAGTGGCTTCCGCCGCCGATATTACAAACAACCCGGCGGTGATCGAAATTATTGATTCAGGCAAGTTTGATATGGCCAGTTTTGTGATGGGACAAGATAACGCCTCTTGCGGCCAAATCAGCGCGGACTGGCTGGATGAAATGGATCAAATGGCTTTATCTGGCGAAGTGGATGCGACGATTATGGCACCGATTAGTTCGGTGTCGATGAAAATGGCGGGCGTACTTGATAAGGTCATCAATATGGAGCCTGGGCACAGTTATCTGTTTCTTATAAGCGGGCCCTTGCGCGTGATGCACCTGACCGATCACCTGTCCTTGCGCGAGGTGTGTGACCTGATCAATGCGGACCTTGTGACTAAAGCCATTACGCAACTCAACGAGGCACTAAAAACCTGGGGCATTGCCAAGCCTCGCATCGCGGTGGCGGGCTTAAACCCCCA
>JBLIAQ010000145.1:0-4746 GCA_047634535.1 Cycloclasticus sp. | reverse complement strand
TTAAATTAAAGGAAATCAGGTGATTGACGTAGCGTCAACGCTACTTTTGCAACCCCGGGTTTTTCGAAAATATCCGTATCTACAATGATCACTTTTGCCTTAAATGAGAGAGAGTTCCGGATGGTTTGCTGTATTTTTTCGGTCAATTCGGCGTCCTGATCTTTTGTTCGCCCCGCGCCCCGTTCAACCAGCACCTTGAGGTTCTGTTGTGTGGTATGGCCGTCAAAGTCGGCTAAGACACGCATAACGCCATTGGTGTCGGGTTGCATTTGTAATATCAGATCTTGAATCGCCGACGGGAAAACGTTGATGCCACGGACGATTAACATATCGTCGGTGCGGCCAAAGCAGCGTATTTTAGGCCCGGTACGACCACAGCCGCATTCGGTATCGGTGACGATAATATGATCACCACTTTTAAAGCGTACAACGGGTGACGCCTCACGACCTATAGCGGTGTAGACGAGTTCGCCAGTGACGCCTTTTTCAAACGTAATCACTTCGTTTGTGTCGGGGTTTATTAATTCAACGATAATATGGTCCTGACAGATCATATGCATGCCGTCCTGTTCAGAACACTCGCCCCAATAGATAACGCCTAAATCGGTGCCGCCCATCATTTCACATACTTTTGCGCCCCAGGCGGCTTCAAGTGCTTCACGAATAGCGGGTATACCACCACCGGGCTCACCGCCAACGATCAATTGTTGCACACCCAGTTCTGTCGCCGATTTACCCAGTACTTTAGGCGCCAGAGCGGCAACGTGTAACAGGA
Organism: Cycloclasticus sp.; assembly: GCA_047634535.1. Classification (GTDB taxonomy): domain Bacteria; phylum Pseudomonadota; class Gammaproteobacteria; order Methylococcales; family Cycloclasticaceae; genus Cycloclasticus. The sequence goes on along the minus strand of JBLIAQ010000145.1, from coordinate 3,971 downwards.
AGTTAGGTGCACCAATCACCACGCGCGGCTTAATGTCGTCACAAGCGCGAAGTAAACGATCTACCCCACCGTCGGCGCCAACGGGAATGTCGATAGCACCCATATATTGAATCGCCTGTACGCATGGAATGCCACCAACAAAGCCTTTACTCATTGAAAAGCCGTGTAATACGAAATCGCCCGGCTCTACGCCACAGGCAAAGAAGCCTCGCGCGCTAAGCTCGTTCCACATTTCAATATCATTCTCGGTCAGCGCGACGTAAGCGGGGCTACCCGTGGTGCCTGATGAGGCCTGCATTTGTACTATTTCAGATAAATCTGCTGCTTGATGTAAACCAAACGGTGGCGCGGCTTGTAAGCTATCCCTTAAATCCTGCTTAACGGTAAAAGGAATTTTCGTAAGATCCTGAATGGTTTTGATATCTTCGAATTTAATACCAGCATCAGCAAACTTCTGTTGGTACAAGACTGAATTTTCAGCCAGATAAGCCATTTGCTGCTGCAGTTTTTTTTCCTGAATCTCAATGATCGCTGCCTGACTGGCCACTTCAATGGGGTGGTAGCATTGAGCACCTTTTTTTTCTAGGGCACCGTTTTTTCTATAGCTCATAATGATTATTCCTTATAATATTTGACATACAGCGGTGCCTTTAACTACGGCCCTTTCCGCACAATAACAGCTCAATTTACAACGGGCAAAAATGCCTTTTTCTGTTTGTTCGATAGACTCAATTTCACCGCTTACTCGAACTTCATCACCGGGGTAGACAGGGCCAAGGAAAGCGACGTCTAGCTCACCGCCATACGCCCAGCCATCCCAGTTCCACTCAGATAAAACACGTGAAACAAAGGCCAGTGTTAATAAGCCATGTGCAATGGTTCGGCCAAAAAAAGTGGTCTTTGCAAATTCAGGGTCGATATGTAGAGGGTTAACGTCGCCAGAGGCATCGGCATACGCATCTATCATCGCCTGGTCTACGAATTGAATTAGTTCAGGCAGCTGATCGCCTACGGAGAGGCCCTTATAGTTTTCTAATGGTGTCGTCATTATTCTTTACCCCAAATTCGAGTAATCAAGCCCGTTGTTATTAAGTCGCCTTGCTGATTGAGCGTTTCGGTGGTCATTTCGACGTAGTTACGCTCTTTTTTTTGATACAGCCTGAGTACCGTTGCAGAGGTGAATAAAGTCTCACCAATTTTTGCTGGGCGATGAAATTTGAATGTTTGCTTGGCGTGTATGCCACCTGGAGGACCGACTCGGGTTCGCAGTGCGTCAATGACATAAACGGCGGCTAACATCGGCGGCGCGATGCTGTCTCCTTCGTTATCTTTGACCTTAAGTTGTTTCGTTAAGTCATTGGTTGATTTGATATACTTATCTACAACATCCTGGCTTACCTGAAAAGAAGGTGGCGGGTTTAGAAACGCGTCTCCTTCTGACATGCTGCTGTATTTTACGTAGTCGCTCATCGTAAATCCTATGTTAATTCAGTTAGTTTTATAATGGTAAACGGCCTCGTCAGAGCGAGATAGTTCAGCTGTTCCAATTAAATAATTCAAGTGCGCCATCGCCTCGCCGGTAGCGAGCGATAAATTAAATATACTGAGGCGGTTACCGAACATTTCTTCTATTACTTCAAGACCCGTTCTTGGTGTCTGGCAAAAGCCACGTAATTGCTCTAATGAATCTAAATGGCCCTGTATGAGTGTGTTACTTCTTTCTTGAACGCCGATAAATGTACGACCGTGTGCTGGTAATACGAGCGTATCCTTATCCAATGTTGCCAGCTTTGCCAGGCTGGATAAATAGTCTGCCAGGGGATCGGCCTCAGTTTCATTAAAGTTAACGCTAATATTGGGTGAAATACTCGGTAAAATTTGATCACCTGAAATGAGTATTTTACGTTCAACGTTAAACAGACAAATATGCCCGGGGCTATGGCCGCTGAATTGCAATAAAGACCACGTTTCATTATTAATAGAAAGTGACTTCGTATCGACCATGCGATGGTAGGCAATGGGGGCTTCTGGCACGCCATTGACATAACCACCAATTCTTTCCTGTAAGCTGTCAAGCTGATCTTGTGCTAAGCCAAAACGTTTAAAATACTGACGCCGCGCTGACTTCTGATGGTCTGAATACGACTGGCAGGCCATCTGCGTGGTCAAATATTCAATCTGACTCATATAAATAGGAGCCCCAGTTTTGCTCGCCAACCATTGCGCCATACCCACGTGATCAGGGTGGAAGTGCGTGATGATTATTTTTTGTATCGGCTGGTTTTCGCAAAACCCTGTTAGCACCTTATCCCAAAGCCCGGCTGCCTCTTCGCTGTAATAGCCAGAATCAACGATCGTCCATCCTGAATTATCGCGTAATAACCAGAGATTGATATGATCCAAAGCATACGGAATAGGCATCTTTAATAAAAAGATGCCTTCCGATACTTCTAGCGGTACGCCAAACTCAGGTTTTGACGAAATGGGATACTGCAGAGCGTTTATTTTTTTTAACAAAGCAGCGCCTTAATCAGGCCTGGCTGAAGCGTTGTAAATGGTAATCGCGATCACCAAATAGTGCATTCAACATGCCTAAGCGTTTTACGTAGTGCGCCACATCCAACTCGTCCGTTACGCCAATACCGCCGTGTAGTTGGGCGGCTTGTTCGCCTACGGTTGCGCGGGCATCGCCGAGGTAAACTTTAGCTGCGGATACACTTTTTAGCCGACCTACTGGCTCGCCTTCGGTGACCTTAATCGCCGCTAAGTACGATAATGAACGCATCTGCTCTTCAGCCATAAACATATCTACGGCGCGGTGCTGTAGCACCTGAAAGTTGCCAATAGCTTGATTGAATTGCTTCCGTGTTTTTAGGTATTCGACCGTTTTTTGACGCAACTCAGAAACCACGCCTACGCCTTCAGCGCAGATGGCGGCGGCCGCAGAATCGATAACGGACTCAATAATCGGGTACGCTTCGTCTAATGTGCCCAGTAATGCGTCTGAGTCTAATACCACATTATCAAAACTGAGTTCTGATGCGCGTAAGCCATCAAATGTTTCATAATGTCTTGCTTGTATACCTGCTGTTTTACTATCAACGATAAAAAGTGAAATACCTTTTTCGCTGATATTGTCGCCGCTGGTTCTTGCTGCCACGATGATTTTATCGGCCGTTTCAGCGTTGAAAACGACTGATTTAGAACCGCTTAATGAGAATTGCTCGCCGTTCTTTTCGGCGCGACATTCAACGTCTGATAAGTTGTAACGCGCTTGACGTTCAACGTAAGCAAACGCGAGCTTTAACTCACCACCAACTAGTAGCGGTAAGAAGGCTTCTTTTTGCGCTTCGCTACCGGCTTGTTGAATTAATTGGCCGCCTAGTACGACAGACGACAAATAAGGCTCTAATACCAGACCTTTGCCAATCGCTTCCATCACAACGCACAGACCGGTTTGGCCAAAGCCAAAGCCGCCGTATTGTTCTTCAAACGGTACGCCTAATAAACCCATATCAGCAAAATTCTGCCAATTTTCTTCTTTATAGCCAATGCCGTTACGGCTAACTTGTTGGCGTTTTTCAAAGTCATATTCGTTTTGCAAAAATTTATTTAATGCGTCTTGCAACATGACCATTTCTTCTGATAATTCCAAATTCATTGATTATCTCCTAAAGGCCTAGTACGGCTTTCGCCATGATGTTTTTTTGAATTTCGTTTGAACCGCCATAAATGGACGATTTACGCCAATCGAAATAATGTGGTGCTAGCATCGCTGCCTGCTCATGACCAATTGGCTCTTCTTGCCAGCCTTGCGTCATGGTTACTTTGTTATAAGGGAATGCGTAATAGCCAACCGCCTCCATTAATAAAGCAGTAATGGCTTGTTGTACTTCGGTGCCCTTAATTTTAAGTAGCGATGATTCTGCACCCGGTGCTTCGCCGGCTGATATTTTTGACAACACTCGAAG
>JBLIAQ010000144.1:0-4813 GCA_047634535.1 Cycloclasticus sp. | reverse complement strand
TGTTTTAGCCTGGTGTTCTCTTCAGCACGAAAATCAATCGTCATCAGCAGATATTTATGAGGCCGAATTTTTACTGATGAAATAAAACCATTTGCAGCGAATAAATAAAGAGAAAAATCGTTTGTAATTCAAAGAGGTTCCAAACTTAAAAACACATGTTTTTTATAAAATGTTTTTTATGCCCGACCGCTACACCAATATATACTTGCTAATAATGATAAATATTAATCCATAAAACCATGTCATCACCCCAGTCTCAAAACGATTTAACCACCGGATCAATTTATCGGCACCTGATTAATCTAGCTATACCCGCGTCTATGGGCATGTTTTTTAATACCCTCTACAACCTGACGGATAACTGGTTTGCAGGAAAAATTTCAGATGACGCCCTGGTCGGTCTATCCGTTTCCAGCATTGTCTTCTATTTATTTATTGGTTTACTCGCCGGTTTACAGAACGGCACTTCGGTGATGGTGGCAACAGAAATTGGACTTAAAAACGCCAACCAGCTTAAACACATCATTTCTAATTCGATTGCTATAGGCATCATATTTTCGATCATTATTGTCGTCTTTGGCCTTTGGTTTGCCAAGGATGCGATCGCCTGGCTAAGTAGTCAGGCTTCAACCACTGAACTGGCATGGCAATACATCAATATTTTATTAATTGGAAATATTGCTTTTTCTATTAGTAGCGTTGCAGCAGGTGCATTAATGGCGTTAGGAGATACCATATCAAACCGAAATGCGCTCATCGCCGGTTTTTTTGCCAATCTCGCGCTAAACCCACTACTCACCTTTGGACTGCAGATGGGCGTATCGGGTCTTGCCTGGGCAACGCTTATTATTAAGATCGCTTCAGCCATGTATTTATTGTCTATTTTAAGCAAGCGCCTGGGTTACCGGCCCTTCCCCGCCTTTGATCGCCAGCTTGCTGTCCGTATTATTAGACAAGTTTTCCCAGCAAGTTTTAATTTTTTTATTATGATTATCGGTAGCCTTATCGTGACTGCTTTCGTTAGTACCTTTGGTGACTATGCCGTAGCGGGTTACTCTGTGGGGCTCCGCCTGGAACAGGTATTGTTATTGCCCGCTCTCGGGCTTAGTACCGCTGTATTAGCTATTACCGGGCAAAATTTCGGTGCAAAAAATTATCGTAGAATTGCAGAAACGTACCGTAAAGGACTGATATTAGGCCTTCTTATTTCGCTACTCTGTATTCCCGTGATGATTTTTCTTTCGCCGTATTTAATGACTTTTTTTAGCCCCCAGAGCAACATCGTTGTCACTGGTGTTAGCTACTTAAGAATCGACTCACTGGCTTTCTTTTGTTACGTATCGCTTTTTATTAGTGTGGCAACCTTACAGGCGATAAAACAGCCCGACTTTCCAGTAATTATGGGCTTATTTAGGCAATTACTGCTGCCCCTGGCGGTGAATTACTGGTTAATTAGCGTCCTCGGGTACAACATCGAATGGTTGTTTGCTTCAGTCGCATTGATCGTTTTAATCAGTATGATCTTCACCCTGTATTACACCCGCCTTCAACTCAAAAAACTAACTTGAAAGAAGGATACTCAACACCCTGTCAGGGTAATTAGTGAAAACACCGTCAACACCGATTAATTTCATCCGAGCGATATCAACTTTTTTATTCACCGTATAAACCAGCAGCTTTAACCCAGCATCGTGGGCTTGCTGGACGTACTCTGTAGTCACCTGGTTTAAACTCAAGTGTATAGAGTAAGCTTTTAATTTATTTGCCCAATCGAAAGCAAGAGGCACGTCCTTACCCGCCAACACGCCTAATTTGATCGTTTTATCTATCTGCGGCACCTTAAGCAACTCGTCCATTAGAAAAGATGAAACTAAAATTTGATCTTTATGCTCCTTATCAAACGCCAACAGCTGTATAGCGACGGCCTCACCGGTTGCTAGGCCTTTTAATTCTATATTCAGGCCTACTTTATTCTTAGCCTCTTTTATCACTTCTTGCAACGTCGGTATCTGCTCACCTCGTCCAGCGTCGAGCGCGCGCAATTTTGCAAAACTATAATCCGATAATTTACCCTTGCCATTGGTCGTCCTGTCCAGGGTTTCATCATGAATAACAAAGAGTTGACCGTCCGCCAGATGAACGTCTATTTCGACCCAGTCTGCGCCTAATTCGATCGCCTTACGGATCGACAGTAAGGTGTTTTCTGGTGCAGAACCCATTGCACCTCTATGGCCAATACACAACATCGCTCCCCTCCTTTGTCCTTAACAAACTACAGCAAGTCTATAAGGATATTTGTAAAAAGGATAGAATAGCCCTTTTTAAGTCGTCGAAATATTTATGAGTAACGATTACAGCAGCGAATTCAATCTTGATAACGACGTCATTTACCTCAATCACGCGGCTGTAGCGCCCTGGCCTTGCCGTACAGAACTGGCGGTAAATGCATTTTGCCGAGAAAACGTTACCATCGGTTCAAAAAAATACGCCAACTGGTTGCAAGTTGAAAACCAGTTAAAAAAGCAATTAGCGTCATTAATAAACGCCGAGTCTGTTGATGAAATCGCTCTGGTTAAAAACACCTCAGAAGCGCTGTCCTTTGTTGCTTACGGTCTGGACTGGAACGCTGGTGATAATATTGTCACTAGCGACGAAGAGTTCCCTTCCAATATGATCCCATGGGAATCACTTGCTAATCAGGGTGTCACGGTTAAGAAAACAACATTAAAAGGGCTGAGCGACCCTACCGACGCGCTGATCCAACAAATAGACCATCGAACCCGTCTTTTAACGATCAGTTCGGTACAATATGCATCTGGTTTACGCGTTGACCTTGAGCGCTTAGGTCAAGCATGCCAAAAAAATGGTGTATTGTTTTGTATAGATGCAATCCAGTCGATTGGCGCGTTCCCTTTTGACGTACAAAAATATCAGGCCGATTTTGTTATGGCCGATGGGCACAAATGGATGCTGGGGCCAGAAGGCCTGGCTGTTTTTTACTGCCGACTACAGACGTTGGATAAGCTCAAATTGACACAATTTGGCTGGCATATGGTTGAGGATATGGGCAATTACGACACGCCATTATGGAGCACGGCTAAATCAGCGAGGCGGTTTGAGTGTGGTAGCCCGAATATGCTGAGTATTCACGCTTTATCGGCCAGTATTGGCTTATTGCTGGAAACAGGTATGGATAATGTTTCCGCCAATGTTATCGAACGCGGGCAATACGTCATTGATAAAGTGAAACAAAATGACTCGCTCGCGCTGCTAACGAACCCCGATAAAAACGGTAATAATATCATTGTTTTCAAGTCGTCAAACGACGATACCGACAAGTTATTTGACTACTTGACCACTCATAATGTGGTCTGCGCAAAACGCGGCGGCGGGATTCGTTTTTCACCGCACTTCTACACCCCTACTGACGTAATTGATCGTGCTTTCAAATTAATTGAAAACTTTCAGAACACACCTAAAAAGTAATTAAAGATATAATAAAACACCTTATTAATGCCGACCTTAAAGAGCCAAATGCATACACCGCCCGTTGTTAAAATAGGAACTGTTTTGATTGGCCCGGGTCACCCCGTTGTTGTTCAATCAATGACCAATACAGATACCGCTGATATTGCTAAAACCGTAACACAAGTCTATCAATTAGCTAAAGCAGGCTCTGAATTGGTTCGCATTACGGTAAACTCTGAAGAAGCCGCCGCTGCCGTGGCGACGATCAGAGAAAAGCTAGATGCACTTGGTTGCGACGTGCCTCTGGTTGGCGATTTTCACTTTAATGGCCACAAATTACTGGCAAAATACCCCTGTTGCGCTCAAGCCCTGGCTAAGTACCGAATTAACCCTGGAAATGTAGGCCGTGGTAGTAAGAGAGATCCACAGTTTGCACAAATGATTGAATTTGCCATTCAATATGGCAAACCCGTCCGCATCGGCGTTAATTGGGGAAGCCTTGATCCCTCTGTTTTGGCACGATTAATGGACGATAACTCTAAATCTAGCGCGCCCAGGGACTCCGTTTCGGTGATGCATGATGCCGTTATTACATCCGCTTTAGAAAGCGCTGAAAAAGCGGTTGAACTGGGCCTGGCAAGAGATAAAATCATATTATCCTGTAAAATGAGTGGCGTGCGGGACCTTATTTCCGTGTATCAAGACCTTGCGTCACGCTGCAACTACCCTCTTCACCTTGGATTAACCGAAGCTGGTATGGGCAGTAAGGGGATTGTCTCTTCTACGGCCGCTTTAGCGGTTTTACTTCATCAGGGTATTGGTAATACAATTCGTATTTCTTTAACACCCGAGCCCGGTGGCGATCGATGCCAGGAAGTCGTGGTAGCGCAAGAAATCTTACAATCCATGGGAATACGTTCGTTTACCCCCGCGGTTATTTCCTGTCCTGGTTGCGGTAGGACCAGTAGTGATTACTTTCAAAAGTTGGCGCAGGACATTCAATCTTACTTGCGACATAAAATGCCAGAATGGAAAACCCAGCATCCGGGAGTCGAAGAAATGAAAGTTGCGGTAATGGGTTGTGTAGTAAATGGCCCAGGCGAAAGTAAGAATGCCAACATTGGTATTAGTCTACCCGGAACGGGTGAAAAACCAGTAGCGCCCGTGTATATTGACGGTCAAAAAGATGTCACCTTAAAAGGCGACGATATAGCAGAACAGTTCCAGATAATTGTTGAACGTTACGTAGCTAAAACCTACCAAAGTTAAAGCTGAGCCAAACAGTTTTATCGTTTGTGCGAAACTTATGCAAAGCTAAAGCTGAGCCAAACAGTTTTATCGTTTG
>JBLIAQ010000143.1:0-4824 GCA_047634535.1 Cycloclasticus sp. | reverse complement strand
TGGGTTATTTGGCGAATAAAGGAACCGCAGTAGAATATTTCATCGAAGGTGGGCGTAGCCGCACCGGCAAACGCCTAAAAGCAAAACCGGGTTTATTAGCGATGAGCGTGCGAAATTATTTGCGTGACCATAAACGTTCGGTAATTTTTATGCCGGTTAATTTTGCCTACGAAAAGTTGGTGGAAGGGGAAACGTATATTAATGAATTAAGCGGCAAACCTAAAAAAACAGAATCAGTTGCGGGTTTCTTGCGTTCAATAAAGGCTTTGAAAGAGCATTTTGGAGAAGTGCACGTAAATTTCGGAACACCCATTATGTTGAACGAGTTGTTAGATAATCAGGCGCCAAACTGGCGTCGTGAGGCTTCAGCCGAGAAACAGGCCTGGGTGCCGCGCGTGGTGAATAAACTCGGACTTCAGGTGATGGCGGGTATAAATAAGGCAACCCACGTCAATGCCGTGGGTTTGTTGGCGATGACGGTGCTGAGTGCGCCAAAACAAGCGATGACAGAAGATGATTTGGTGTCGCAAATTAACCTTTATTTAAAGCTATTAAAAACGGTGCCGTACTCCAAAGACGTGACCATGACCGAACTGGATGGTGCAGGCGTGGTAGCTTACGGCGAAGAATTTGGTTTGATTAAACGCAACTTAAATGAGTTAGGAGATATCATTAAAGTTGAAACGCACCAGGCCATTTTAATGACCTATTTTAGGAATAATATCGTACATTTGTTTGCTCTACCTTCCTTTGTAGCCTGTTGTTTTTTGAGTAATTCGACGCTAAACAAAAAGCAGGTCATTCATTGGTTTAAGTTGGTCTATCCTTTCTTAAAAACCGAGCTGTCAATGCACTGGAACACGAGGCAGCTCAATGCAGTGATCAGTAAAACATTAACATGCCTAACGGAAGAAGGTTTGTTAGAAGACAATAGCACGACCTTATCTATCGTACCGGCTGAGATTATGAAAATGAACGCCCTGTCGAAAGGCGTTTTACTCAGTCTCGAGCGCTACTATTTAACGTTGGTTGTCCTCAAGGCTAAAGGGCCTGGCGTGTTGTCGAGAATAAGTTTAGAAAAACTATGCAGCCAGGTGGCCGAGCGTTTAATGATGATATATCAGCTCAATTCCCCCGATTTTTTTGACAAAGCACTTTTTAAGGGCTTTATCGAGATGCTATTTGAGCAAAGAATAATTTGGGCTGATGAAAAGGGCAAACTAACCTTTGGCGCTGAGCTTGATGTAATCATTGATGATGCGGGTCTGGTATTAAGCCAGGAAATCAGGCGCAGCGTTCAGCAATTAATCAGGTAAGTTGTTCGAAAATTCTAAACCCCGCGATATAGGTTCCTGCGGCAGAGCCCAGGGTACTAAAAAAGAAAACTAGCAAGGTCCTTGAGACCCTGTTTTTCCACCAGCCGCTTAGTTTTGTGGTGTCCTTCCTGAGGGTGGAGAAGTCAGCCACGCGCGGTTTGCGAATCCAGGCCTCAACGGCTGCGGTCACCATACCAGCGCCGACGGTTGGATTGAGCGAGGTGAGTGGCGCTGCTATGAATGCGGTTATTATGGTGACAGGGTGGGCATTGGCTAATAAGGCGCCTAATGCCGATAAGGCGCCGTTAATCACAATCCATTCGATAACCAGTTGCCAGCCAAGTTCTGGTGCGCGATTAAAGCCGATGGCAAAACCAATAAAAATAAGCCCAACAATTAACCAGGGAATAAACTTTGGCCAACGACTGGGTGTTGGAATACTGTCAAGTTCCTGCAGGCTTTTTGCGTTTTGTAGCTGTGTTTCAAGGTAGTTTTTTATGCCCTTTAAATGACCGGCACCGATAACGGCGAGCAGGTGTTTGTGTTCACCTGAACTGGCCTCGTTAAATAAACGATGAGCCATATACTGGTCGCGTTCGTTCACCAGGGGGGTATAAATTTCGCTGGACGCTTCGGCAAATTGCGAAAAAGTGGCCTCTAACACATCACCTTCTTTCAGCTTTTCAATCTCATCTTCACTGACTTTTTCAGAAAACATCACGCTGGCCAATAGCCCCGAAAAAAGCTCCAGACGCTTCCACCAGGGGACATTTCGATACACGCGCTTAAGTGTTATGCCTACGTCGCGGTCGATCAATAGTACAGGCAGGTGTTTTTCTTTAGCGAGCGCCGCTGCTAATTTCATCTCGGCACCCGGCTCGATACCCAACTCGTCAGCCATTTTTTGCTGGAAAGCGCCTAACGCTAAACTGGCGGTTACCATAGCGGCTTTACCGCTTTTGATAACATTAAATAAATCTAGCTGAGCGAGGCTATCAGGGTTGATCAACGCATTAAACCGTCCGGGACAAAGCTCAATGGCAACCGCATCAAATTGATCGCTGGCCAACAGTGACCGAACAGCGTCCGCGCTGGCTTTAGAAACGTGGGCGGTACCGAGTAAGGTGATTTCGCAATGATTTATAACTAGCTTTTCGATCGGTTGTTCGATTGGGGTGCTCACGTTTTTCTCTGTTAGGTTATGAATAAATTAGTCCGTATTATCGTCGATAATAAGCTCACTCGCCCAATCTTTTGCGACTAAAAACCCGCGGGTTATTTCATTGTTAGTAGCTTGTTCAGGTTTAAAGCCAGCAATACAGATGGGACGATTAGAGGGTTTTGATGAAAATAGCTCGAGTAACTGGTCGGTGTTATAGCCTGGGTCGTCGGGCTTAAAGTGTAATTCGGCCAACCATTGGTTTTTGCTGAGTAGATACCAACGAAGGTTTTGCCGTTTAAACCGACGTCTAAATTCTTCAGGTCTGGCCCACCAGCCCTGTTGGTGCTTCGAAGAAATGAGCGTGGGTGACTGTCTGTTGGCCTCGTTAACCGGGTAGAACAACCTTCCTTTCATTAAGCAGATATGTTGATCAATTTGAATATTAAGTTTTTCTAAACTCGAAAATGATGCGGGAAGTATAGAAAGCTGGCTTTGCCGAGTTTGCATTTGTTTGTATTTGACGGCCAAACGATCTTGCAACATCGGCCCATGCCAATTGCTTATCTCTTTCGTATTGCCGATACCTAAATAGAATTTACAGGCTACTTCCCAGTGTTGGTACTTATTGTTGAGGGTGTCGTTAACGATAAAATCAAACTCTCCTATCGTGCGTTCGGCGTCCTGTATTTGCAAATTCTGAGCAATAATTTGATAACGATCGTTGTTGTTAAACCAATAGCTCAGGAGCGTTTCGAAGCGATGACCTAATCGTTGGTCGCGCTGTTGAAATAAAAACTGGTGTAGCGCGGTAGGCTTAGTATCAACGTCTAATAAGTGAGGCTGAAAATGGCAGCGTTCATTTTGCCAAAAGGCACTATCTGTCCAGTTACAAATATCGATTTGGCCCTGAATAAGCGGAGGGCTTGCGATAACCCAGGCTAAATCTCTGACGACAGAATCATGAAGTGAACGCTTACTATTCAAGGAAAAATTAACCGTCCGCAGGCGCGTTAAATAATAGGTATAAATCGATCACGCAGTCTGGAATGGTCTCAGCCATATCGTCTAATAGGTCGTCATTTTGGTTGATGTCGTCCAGTTCCTCGTCTAATAACTCTGAACAACTCAGGATGGGTAGGGTTAATTCCGCCACTACCTCAGGGTAGGTCTCGAACCAGAGTTCTTGTTGCGAAAAAACGCCCTGCATAAAGCCGGAAGCCCATAACGTGAGGGAGTCTTCATCGTCCTCCGCGCTGATAACGTCTGGAAAATCGCTGTTTAATAAAGATTGTTCAATCTCTTTTTGCAGCGAGGCAATGGCCTGTGAAATAGAATCGTCAACGGGGTTTTCTGCGAAAATTTCAGCGAGTATTTGTTGTTGTGTTAATGCGCCGGGCTGAATCACCAGGCTGGTTAAAAAACCGTGCATTTCAACAAAGTACATAGCTTCATCGGCTATTTCATCGGAATTAAAAAAATCAATTAGAAGGTTCATATGTATGTAAGGTGTTTGTGAAAAGGGTTATTTTTTGTGGCTGCCGTCACACCACGGCATATTGGCAGATTGTCCACAGCCGCAAACGTACAGGTTTGCGGCTTTTTTTGCCGTATAAATAAAAGGCCGAACGCCATCGGTTTTTTTATGGTTACCATCACAATACGGTGCTTTGGCCGTTTTACCGCATTGGCACAGATATACCTCTTCGCCACTTTTAACGGGAATTATATGCGGAGATTGTTTGCTATACATTGTGCTGATCCTTATGAGAATGAATACATGGATTGAATGAGTTTTAGCTGTAATAATAAAGCATGAGAACAGTGGAGTATGCAGCCAAGCACTCTTCACTTCAATAAAACGTATACACTTTGGGCTCAAGTACTCCGTGAGCGCCCATTAACTTTACCGATGATGACTGAGACAACGTATGGAAACATTAACACAGCAGCTTAATTCAATCAGCAGTTTTGTCTGGGGTCCGGTCATTTTAGTTTTATTATTGGGTGTCGGCCTTTATTTAATGGTTGGCCTGGTGTTTATGCCGCTGCGGCAAATACCGGCGGCGTTTTCCTTATTATGGCGTGGTCGCCAGGGAAATGTTTTAGCCGAGGGTGAAATTAGTCCTTTTAGCGCCTTGATGACATCATTAGCAGCGACCATCGGAACCGGCAATATCGCCGGCGTCGCTACGGCGATTTTTTTGGGCGGCCCTGGCGCGATTTTTTGGATGTGGATGACCGCTCTGGTGGGGATGGCGACAAAGTATGCCGAAGCCGTGTTGGCCGTTAATTATCGAGAGGTCGATGAAAACGGTGCTTATGTGGGTGGGCCAATGTATTACATCA
>JBLIAQ010000142.1:0-4880 GCA_047634535.1 Cycloclasticus sp. | reverse complement strand
CCCAACCAACGATGATCTACATACGGCATATTGCAGCGTTTTGCTTCTTCGGACACCGTTTTACGCGCTGCTTTTTTGGTGCCAACAAACATAATAGTGCCCTTGTTAGCCGCCAATTTATTAATAAACGTCAGTGCGTCATTAAATAATGGTAGTGTTTTTTCCAGATTGATAATATGAATCTTGCCGCGCTCACCAAATATGTAAGGGGCCATCTTAGGATTCCAGTATCTGGTTTGGTGACCAAAATGAACACCTGCTTCGAGCATTTCACGCATTGTGATATTAAACATTAATTACTTCCTTCTTTTGTTATAGCCCACCAGCTAAACTGGCGTGACTCGGGTTGATAACTACCACGCATCCCAAAACGGTAACCTGATTATTATTCAAGCACCCTACCGGATGTTTCGATGCATGTGATCGTTGTTGCCGAAAGTGGCGACGCTTTATACCATATTTAACTGATAACGACAATTTAAACCGCTATAATCGACACCTTAGCATCCATTAAATAAATTTTCCCTGCGTAATGAGTATAACCTTAAAAACACCCGATGAAATCGAAAAAATGCGCGTCGCTGGCCGATTGGCCGCTGACGTACTTGAAATGATTGCTGAGTACGTCGTACCCGGCGTTACTACCGAAGAACTTGATCAGCGTTGCCATGACTTTATGGTGAACCAGCAAAAAACCATCCCCGCTCCGCTGAACTACCACGGCTTTCCAAAATCAATTTGTACTTCCGTCAATCAAACGGTTTGTCACGGCATCCCGAACCATAAAAAACTTAAAAATGGTGATATCGTTAATATTGATATCACCGTCATCAAAGACGAGTTCCACGGCGACACCAGTGAAATGTTCGTGGTTGGTGAGCCTAGCATCCTGGCCAAACGACTGATTGATACCACACAACAAGCCTTATACCTCGGCATCAGTATGGTTAAACCGGGCGTAAAACTCGGCGATATCGGCCACGCCATTCAAACCTACGTGGAAAGCAAGCGTTACTCCGTCGTTCGAGAATACTGTGGCCACGGCATAGGCCGTGTATTTCATGAAGAACCCCAGGTGTTACATTACGGCAAGCCCGATACCGGAGTCACGCTTGAAGAAGGCATGACATTCACTATTGAACCGATGATTAACGCAGGCAAGAGACAGGTCAAGTTACTCTCCGACGACTGGACAGTCGTCACTAAAGACAGAAGCTTGTCGGCACAATTTGAACACACGCTTGCGGTTACTTCCAATGGCTTTGAAATCTTTACCGTGCGCAACAATGAGGCCATTGAGCCTACGCGTATTCCCGCTGAGACTTATACATCGTGAGTAGCCAGGCTCAACACCAGGCTAACGCCTTAGGTAATATTAAAGAAATTAAATCGATTATTAAGGTTTTCAATGAGAACCTTATTGAGCGTTCAAAATCCGACGAAACGATAGAGGCACTGCTTGAAGCGCGCAGTGACTTTATCGATAATCTGTTGACAAATTGCTGGTGCGACCTGTTAGCCGAGGGCGCCGATGAATTCTCACTCGTTGCTACCGGTGGCTACGGCAGAGCTGAGTTGCACCCGTTCTCCGACATTGACCTTTTAATTATTTTTGATGAGGCTAAGCTAGCGCAATACCAATCTAGTATCGAGTCCTTTTCTACTTTTCTTTGGGATATCGGCATTAAACCCGGTCTTAGTGTGCGATCCATCGCTGACTGTCTGGAACAGTCACAGCTGGATATCACCGTTATTACTAACTTAATGGAAGCCAGACTCATCACCGGTTCAGAAGCTTTGTTCAAGCAAATGCAAGAGCAGACTAGCGCTGATAATATCTGGGCACCAATCGAATTTTTTCATGAAAAAGTCAGCGAACAACGCAAACGACATCTAAAATTTGGTGATACCGCCTATAACCTTGAACCGGATATTAAAGAAGGGCCGGGTGGCTTACGCGACATTCAAACCATTCAATGGATTACGCAACGTTATTTTGGCTCGAACTCTTTAGGCGAATTAGTCAATAACGCCTTTTTAACTAAACGCGAATACCGAACGCTTATCAAGGGTCAACGTTTTCTTTGGAAGGTTCGCTTTGAACTTCACGTATTGGCTAACCGTCCAGAAAACCGCTTATTATTTGATTACCAGAAGAGCTTAGCCCTCGCGTTCGGTTTTGAGGATGGCGACAACAATCTCGCCGTTGAAGGTTTTATGCAGCAGTATTACCGAACGGTGATGGATCTTGAGCGCATCAACGAATTAGTACTGCAGGTATTTACCGAAGCGATGGAAAACAAAGTGCTCGACGTGCACCCCATCAATGAGTCTTTTAGAGTCGTCAATAATTATATGGAAGTCACTCACCCTGATACCTTTAAAAATCATCCTACCGCTTTATTGGACGTATTCTTCCAACTACAAAAACACGTCGAGATTAAAGGTGTCAGATCAGCAACGATTCGCTTAATACGTGAGAACTTGCATCTAATTAATGATGACTTTAGGTCTAACCCTGAGGCACAACGTTTATTCCTTGATATTATTCGTCAACCCCACGGCATCACCCGGCAATTCAGACGAATGAATAGATACGGCGTTTTAGGGGCCTATATTCCCGCATTTAACGACATCGTTGGCAGAATGCAGTACGACCTATTTCACGCCTACACGGTAGATCAGCACACTTTATTTATCGTCAGAAATTTACGCCGTTTTGCCCTGCGCAAACACCGAGATGAGCTGCCTCATTGCCACGAGGTCTTTAAAAACATTCCAAAGCCAGAACTTCTTTATTTAGCAGGCTTATTTCATGATATTGCCAAGGGCCGTGGTGGCAATCACGCCGACCTTGGCATGGTTGATGCCATCGCGTTTTGTAAAAAGCACCATTTTAATAACTACGATAGCAACCTGGTGGGCTGGGTGGTGAAAAACCACCTTATCATGTCCATGACCGCGCAGCGTAAAGACATTAATGACCCGACGGTTATTCATAAATTCGCCTCAAAAATCGGTAGCCTTGAATACCTCGATTACCTTTATTTATTAACCGTTGCAGACATCCGAGCCACCAACCCAACCCTTTGGAACGACTGGAAGGGTTCCTTATTAAAAGAACTTTACTACAATACGCAAAAAGTGCTCCGTAGGGGTTTGCAAACGTTTAGCGACGAAGAAGAAGACGATAAGTACACGGAATTACAGTACCAGGCTAGACTCGGCCTGCACGCCAGAGGTCTGGAAGACGATAAAATCAATACCGTCTGGCGCAGCATCAGCAAAGACTATTTTTCCAGGTTTTCTGTAGAAGACAGCATCTGGCACACACTCGCCATTTCATCTTGTCATGATAATGAGTTACCGTTGGTTTTATTGCGCCCACAGACAAACCGTGGCGGCGCCGAAGTTTTTGTCTATATTGATGATCGACACGGTACTTTTGCCATATGTACCGCCACGCTAGATCAATTGACCTTAAATATTCTCGACGCCAGAATTATTACTACTCACGAAGGTATAGCGCTCGTTAGTTTTCATATATTGGAGGCTGATGGCTCACCCATCGGCGACCTGGAACGTGAGCAAGTTATTGTTAATACCTTGCGTCAAAATTTACTCCACCCTGACAACGCCGTACTATCAGTCCAGCGTCATAAAACGCGTCAATCCAAACATTTTGATACCGAAACAACTATTGAATTCATAGACGATCACCTTAAACGCTATACCGTGCTTGAAATTAATACTCACGACGAACCTGGCGTACTGTCTCGTATTGGGCAATGCTTCAGTGAATGTAAAGTTAACGTAAGAAATGCAAAAATTTCGACCCTGGGCAGCAAGGCAGAAGATATTTTCTACATCACCGACGCTAACGACAAAATGATAGAAAACACGGCTGTACTGGAGAACTTAAAACGACTTTTACTCGAAAAATTATCACCCGGTAAAAGCGCGAATTAACGCCCTTACTCGTGATTAGCTCGATATTTTTTTGCCAGCGCGACCGGGTCTGCCTTAAAAAAGAAAGCCAGGCGTAATTGCCACATCAATAAAACGGTGCGTAACGTGCCGTTTTGTTGCCAACGACGGCTAGATGTTACGACACGGCTATGGAAACAAATTGGTCTGCTGTGTTTTTTAAGACGCTTACTGATGGCTATATCCTCCATCAACGCAATCGGTGGAAAACCACCCAGCTCTTCAAATAAGGCTTTAGACACAAATAGCGTCTGATCACCTGTGACCATACCCGTCAAACAGGAACGCCAGTTCATCATCAGTTCAATCAGCCTAAACACCCATTGCTTACCATCTAATCGAACGTCAAATCGACCCCAGCACAGCTTTGAACTGGCCACGCTCGACAATAAAGCTAAGGCATCAGCCGGTAAGCGCGTATCAGCGTGTAAAAAAACCAGCAGCTTGCCCTGCGCCACCGTTGCACCTTTATTGAGCTGATTAGCGCGCCCCACTGGCGCAACAAGCGTCTTGTCCACCAATGGTGTCGCCAGTGCGACCGTGTTATCGCTACTACCTCCGTCAACGACAATCAGCTCTACGCCTTGCTGCCTTAATGGTTGTAGAGATGCCAGCGTCATCGGTAACGTCACTGCCTCATTTAAGCACGGGACAATGATCGATATTAGCGGCATACGAACGCCCAAACATTACTCACATTAACAACAGGAGCCACCCATTTTAGCGTGACTATGCTGCGAGCCTTTTGTTTCACTCACCGGTCTAAGGGTTCCAGCGGGTGCGCACCAAAGCTGACCTTCGCTTTCTTGCGACGGAGGGATGCCAATAAAGTCATCACCATACGGCCCATCAATCAAAAAATGGTAAGTCCGCTCACAAACCGCCATCCGCTT
>JBLIAQ010000141.1:0-4887 GCA_047634535.1 Cycloclasticus sp. | reverse complement strand
TAACGGGTTTATCCCGACCGTGTAATACGCCCATCAACGGTAATAGAAGTGGAAGGACGCAGACAATAAGCACCAGCGCGATAGGAAAAGATTGAGGTGGGGAAAAAATCGTCACCCAGGCGGTAATAAAACCGATGAGGCTAAGATAGCTCAGTAGTTGCAGCCAGTACGCCGCGTTCTTTCCAGGTAATCTCATGCTGTCCCCAATTTTTTGGCTAGTGTTGCCACTCGCTTGCCCAGCGCGATACATAACCTGGCTTCATCGTCGTCAACTTTTCGTAAATTATCGACACCGGCCAGGTGGCTAGCGCCGTACGGCGTTCCGCCCGATCTGGTCTCCAGTAAGGTCGTTTCAGAGTAAGGCAGGCCAGCCAGTAACATGCCGTGGTGCAATAACGGCAGCATCATCGAAGTTAAGGTCGTTTCCTGTCCGCCGTGCAGGCTGCTGGTCGAGGTAAAAACGGCGGCGGGTTTACCAATAAGCGCGCCCGACAGCCAGAGGTTACTGGTTCCATCAAGAAAATACTTCAGCGGTGCGGCCATATTGCCAAAACGGGTTGGACTGCCTAGAACAAGGCCACCACAGTTTTTTAAGTCATCCAGGCTGGCGTACATGGCGCCGCTATCGGGTACGTCCTCTGCCGTCGCCTCACAAACGGTTGAAATAGCCGGAACCGTACGAATAACGGCTTCAACGCCAGCTACTTCTTCAACGCCGCGCGCAATAAGGCTGGCCATTTGTGCGGTAGCGCCGTGGCGACTATAAAATAGAATCAGTACGTTAGTTGTCATTTATAAAATATCCAATACACTTTCGGGTGGACGGCCAATCGCGGCTTTGCCGTTTGCCAGCACGATAGGGCGTTCAATTAAAATGGGGTTTTCCAGCATAGCTGAAAGCAGTTGTTGATAGCTTAAACTTGCATTACCCAAATTTAGTTCTTTATAAATGCTTTCGCCCTTACGCATTAATTCGCGCGGGCTTAGCCCGAGTAGCGTTAAAATGGATTCCAGTTCCGCTTTAGTAGGCGCTGCTTTTAAGTATTCAATAATCTCAGGCTTCGCGCCGTTATCTTCAAGTAACTGAAGCGTTTGACGAGACTTGCTGCAACGGGGGTTATGATAAATTTTAATGCTCAATGCGGTGTCCTAACTATAGATTTACGCAGATTATAATTTATCTAAACATTCACGACAGGGCTTTTTCTGCATTGCTTCGCTCATGATATGATGGCAGACACATCATTTAACAAGAATTTTAAGATGAAATTACCTGATTTTAACCAGGCTTCTGTACTGGTCGTTGGTGACCTGATGCTGGACAGGAACTGGCAAGGCGACACCTCGCGTATTTCACCCGAAGCACCGGTTCCCGTGGTACACGTGCGTGACGTTGAAGATCGACCGGGTGGCGCTGGTAATGTGGCGTTAAATATTGCCGCCTTAGAGTCGGCGGTTACTGTGTTGGGCTATACCGGTAGCGATGAGGCGGCGAATGCGTTACGAACGCTGCTGGAGCGAGCTCATGTAACGTGCCAGTTTAAACAATTGGCCGAGCAGCCAACGATTACTAAACTACGAATCCTGAGCCGCCATCAACAGTTGATTCGGCTCGATTTTGAAGATGGTTTTCACGACTTGCCGTTAGAAGCCTTGCTAAGTGACTTTACGCAAGCCTTAGCGCAGCACGATGTAGTGATTCTGTCGGATTACGGTAAAGGAACGTTGGCGTCAGTACAGCCACTTATTTTAGCGGCGAAGGCTGCGGGTAAAAAAGTGCTGGTAGACCCGAAAGGCGATGATTTTACGAAATATCGCGGCGCGACGTTGATTACGCCGAACTGGAATGAATTCCAGGCCGTGGTGGGTGAGTGCAAGACGGATGAAGACCTCGTTTCACGTGGCCTAGCTCTAATAAAGGAGTTACAGCTCGAAGCGCTATTGGTGACGCGTGGCGAAAAAGGTATGACCTTATTGCAGTCGAACCAGGAGCCCGTTCATTTGCCGACCCAGGCGCGAGAAGTATTTGACGTGACTGGTGCGGGCGACACGGTTATTTCGACCCTGGCGGCGAGCCTCGCGGCTGGCGCCAGTTTAACCGAAGCGACGGTTTTGGCTAATCAGGCCGCTGGTTTGGTCGTCGCCAAACTAGGCACGGCGACGGTGAACCAGCGAGAATTAAAAGCCACCTTGCATATGCTTGACGATATGCGTCGTGGTTTTGTTGATGCAGATGAGTTAGAGCTAGCGATTAACACGGCGCGCATTAACGGCGAAAAAATTGTGCTCACTAACGGTTGTTTTGATATTTTACACCCGGGGCACGTTCGTTATTTACAGCAAGCGCGAGCGCTGGGCGATCGCCTGATTATTTTGGTCAATGACGACGCTTCGGTTAGCCGCTTAAAAGGGCCTGAACGTCCAATCAATACATTGGAAACGCGAGCAGAAATGTTGTCTGCGTTAGCGTGCGTCGATTGGGTTTGTGCGTTTTCAGAAGATTCACCACGCGAGCATATTTGTCGAATTTTGCCCGACGTATTGGTTAAAGGGGGCGATTATCAACGCATTGAAGATATTGAAGGTTATGACTGCGTGGCAAAAGCGGGCGGGAACACCTATGTGCTCGATTACGTCGACGGCTGTTCAACCACTAATTTAATTAAAAATATACGCGACTCAGAGCGTGAAAGGTAAATAGATATGATGATAGTAACCGGCGGTGCGGGCTTTATCGGCAGCAATATATTGCAGGGCTTAAACGCGAGAGGTATCGACGATATTTTGGTGGTTGACGACTTAACAGATGGCACCAAGTTTAAAAATATGGTCGATGCACGTATAGCCGACTATATGGATAAAGATGACTTCCTGGACAGTCTATTGAGCGGTGATTTTGAAGAGTCGTTGATAGAAGCCGTTTTCCATCAGGGCGCTTGTTCATCCACCACCGAGTGGGACGGCCAGTTTATGATGGAAAATAACTATGAATATTCAAAAACCTTATTGCATTTTTGTCAGGCCCATCAGATTCCGTTTATTTACGCCTCTAGTGCATCTGTATACGGCGGTGGTAGCGTGTTTAAGGAAGACCTGGCGAATGAAGCGCCACTGAATGTTTATGGCTACTCCAAGTTTTTATTTGACCAGTACGTACGCGCTCAAACACTAACTAGCCAGGTGGTCGGCTTACGCTATTTCAATGTATATGGCCCCAGAGAGCAACATAAAGGCAGTATGGCGAGTGTGGCTTTTCACCTGAATAATCAGTTGCTAGAAAAGGGAGAAATCAAACTCTTTGCCGGCTGTGATGGTTATGGAGATGGTGAGCAAGTGCGCGATTTTATTTACGTCGAAGACGTGGTAGACGTGAATTTATGGTTTTTGGATAATCCAAGAGTGTCAGGTATATTCAATTGTGGCACGGGTAAAAGCCAGCCCTTTAACGACGTCGCTAACGCGGTGCTGGATTATCACCAAAAAGGTAGTTTAAGTTATATTCCATTCCCCGATCACCTGGCTGGGCATTATCAAAGTTTCACCGAGGCTGATTTAACGGCTTTACGGGCAGTTGGTTGTCAGCACGTGTTCAAAACAGTGGATGAGGGCGTCAAAGCTTACATGGCCTACCTTAACGCTAGTTAGCGTCCAAGCTATCATGCGCCTGGCTTATTCAGCACTGTTGTACCTTTTGTCGCCTTTTTTGCTGTTGCGATTACTGATTCGTGGGCGTAAAGCCCCGGCCTATTGGAACCGTTGGGGCGAGCGTTTTGGCTTTTACAAAAAGCCGCAGCCAGCTGGCGTTATCTGGTTCCATACGGTATCGGTTGGTGAAGCGGAAGCGGCATTTCCACTGATTGATCAAGTGGCGGAACACTATCCAGAAACACCCATCTTAGTAACAACGACCACGCCGACCGGTTCAGCGCGGGTGAAGGCATTTTTAGGCCACCGGGTACACCACGTGTATTTACCCTACGATACGCCAGGCGCTATGAGCCGGTTTTATCGCCGCTTTAAACCCCAAATAGCTATTATTCTTGAAACAGAAATCTGGCCCAATATGCTTCATCAAGCCAGACGTAGAGGCGTACCGTCGCTAATCGTTAACGCCCGCTTATCCGTAAAATCGGCAAGAGGCTATGCTCGGTTTGGTGGGTTTATATCAAACGTACTCGCTGATATTACGCACATATGCGCACAAACACGGGCTAGTGCAGATCGTTTTGTCAGTCTTGGTCTGGATGCAAAAAACATCAGTGTGCCAGGTAATATTAAATTTGATATGGAAATACCGCCGCATTTTCACGAACAAGCAGAAGTAATTCGGCGAGACTGGTTTCAGCAGCGACCTAGCTGGATAGCGGCCAGTACGCATGATGGTGAAGATGAGAAAGTATTGACGGCGTTTGCAGTGATTAAAACGCAATTACCAAATACCTTGTTAGTGTTGGTACCGAGACACCCCGAACGCTTTACTGAGGTCGCAAAGTTATGTGAAAAAAAGGGTTTTACGGTGACCCGGCGTAGCGAACAAAAATCCGCGCGCGTCAATAGTGATATTTTTTTGCTAGATACACTAGGCGAACTCAAGCTGTATTACGCAACGGTTGATATCGCCTTTGTCGGTGGCAGTTTAGTACCGACGGGGGGACATAATATGCTTGAACCAGCGGCGTTATCGGTGCCCGTGTTGTTCGGCCCATACGTACATAATTTTATTGAGATAAGCGAAAGGCTTTTGTCAAAACGAGCGGCGCTACGCGTGAGCGACGAGAAGGCGCTTGCTCAAGAGGTGGTCCAGTTGCTTCAGCACCCCGAAAAGCGTGACAAAATGGGATCGGCGGGCCATTCATTTGTCGAACAAAACAGAGGCGCGGTGAAAAA
>JBLIAQ010000140.1:0-4892 GCA_047634535.1 Cycloclasticus sp. | reverse complement strand
CCCGTACCTTCACCGATGCTCAAGCGCGCGGGGCGCTATCGATATCAATTACTGTTTGAAACAGCGCATCGAAAATCGCGCAACCAATTTTTACAGCAATTATTACTGCGCATAGACAGCGTCAAGTCTGCCAGAAAAATACGTTGGTCTATAGACGTTGATCCGATTGATCTGTATTAAATAGATAGAAAAAACCCTTGATAAGGCCGCATTAAACTTGCAACTTTTAACCCACAAGCGATAATACGTAGCTATTGACGCAGCATGCCCGCATCGCGCTCCAGCTATCTAATACACGTAACAACTATTTATGAAAACACGCTTAGCGTCTTTACTTCAACAAGCGATAACGGCTCTGAAAGATCAAGGTGTTTTGGCCACCGACTTAGCCACCAGCATCCAAATTGATCACACACGCGACTCGTCACACGGCGATTTTGCCAGCAATATCGCGTTAACCCTGGCGAAACCCGCGAAAAGGAATCCACGGCAAATAGCCGAAGCGATAATCGAAGCGCTACCCAATGATCAAATCGTTGCACGGGTAGAGATTGCCGGCCCCGGTTTTATTAACTTTTTTCTAGACCCACTCAGTCGGCATAGCGTCGTTGCTAGCATTATTGAGCAGGGCGAAGCCTTTGGCTTAAGCAAAATAGGCGCGGGTAAAAAAGTTCAACTGGAATTTGTCTCTGCCAACCCGACGGGGCCACTGCACGTAGGGCATGGACGAGGCGCGGCTTACGGCGCGACGGTAGCTAATTTATTAAGCGCCATTGGCTATACGGTACACCGTGAATATTACGTCAATGACGCCGGTAGGCAAATGGATATTTTGGCCGCCAGTGTTTGGCTTCGATACCTTGAAGCCTGCGGTGAAACGCTCACTTTTCCGAGCAATGCCTATAAAGGCGATTATATTAGCGCTATCGCCCGGGCTATTATGGCTGAGCATGGCGACGTTTTCAGTCGTAAGGCCTGTGACGTTTTTGACCAAATACCCAACGATGAACCCTTAGGCGGGGATAAAGATCAGCATATTGACGCACTTATTTCGCGAGCGAAAAACTTGCTGGGTAACGAGCATTATCGCGTTATTTTGGATACCGCGCTCAACTCCATTTTAAGTGACATACGCGAAGACCTTGAAGGCTTTGGCGTTCAGTATGACGACTGGTTCTCTGAACGCTCATTGATGGATAACGGCGCTATTGATAACGCAATAGCAAAACTAAAAGCCTCGGGCCAAATGTATCAGAAAGATGGCGCGTGGTGGTTTAAATCAACCGATTTTGGCGACGAAAAAGACCGCGTGGTGATTCGCGATAATGGTCAGACGACTTATTTTGCCTCCGATATCGCGTACCACTTACAAACCCTCGATCGTGGCTTCGACATTATCGATATCTGGGGTTCTGATCACCACGGTTACGTAGCGCGCGTTAAGGCGGCGCTACAAGCGATGGGCGCCGACCCCAAACGTATGCACGTGCTACTGGTGCAATTTGCCGTACTGTATAAAAACGGCCAAAAAATGCAAATGTCCACCCGTTCAGGCCAGTTCGTTACCCTACGAGAACTACGCGAAGAAATCGGTTCCGACGCCGCACGCTATTTTTACGTGACGCGAAAATCGGAACAGCATATGGACTTTGACCTCGACTTAGCCACCTCACAGTCTAACGAAAACCCCTTGTTTTATGTGCAATACGCCCACGCTCGCGTGTGTAGTGTGATGAAGCAACTCGCTGAAAAAAACTTGAGTTACTCCGCAGCACTGGGCTTAGAAAACATTAACAAACTCACTGAATCACACGAACTCAGCTTAATCGAAAGCTTAAATCGTTACCCCGAAAAACTACTACAGGCCGCACAACAATACGAACCTCACCAGTTGAGCCATTACCTGCGTGAACTGGCCACCGAGTTCCACAGCTATTACAATTCGCATAAATTTATCATCGAAGACAACGAACTTATGCAAGCCAGGCTCGTCCTCATTAATGCCGTCAAGCAAGTCATTCATAATGGCTTGAGCTTACTGGGTGTAAAAGCGCCGGAGACAATGTAATGTCGAAAGACTACAAAAACCGCGTTAATAATCATAGCCGCCGAAAAAAAAAGACGCCTATCGCTGGCTGGTGGTGGCTGTTAACCGGCTTATTAGTCGGTGGCTTTATGGTGTTTTTATCGAACTTGCAAGAAACCACGAATACGGCGACCAAAAACAGTAAAAAAACCGTCATTAAACAGGATGTGCGAGACGTAAAGAAGCCCGTTCCTCTTGCTGCTAAAGCCATAGACAGCAAGCAACCGCGTTTCGATTTTTATCAGATTTTGCCGGATATGGAAATCGTTATCCCGCAGCATGAAATTGAAGAAAGAAGGCG
This sequence comes from Cycloclasticus sp., assembly GCA_047634535.1. Taxonomy (GTDB): domain Bacteria; phylum Pseudomonadota; class Gammaproteobacteria; order Methylococcales; family Cycloclasticaceae; genus Cycloclasticus. The sequence continues at coordinate 2,505 of JBLIAQ010000140.1, read as the reverse complement.
TCTAGAGGGCACCGGAAAAAGCAATCCGGGTACTTTTATTATTCAAGTAGGCTCATTTAGAAACCCCAAACAGGCCGATACGCTAAAAGCCCAAATTGCCATGTTGGGTGTCGAATCAAGCGTGCAAAAGGTCGATCAAAGCGGTAGCATCTGGTATCGAGTTAAATCAGGGCCTTACACGTCATTCCGAATGGTCGATAAAATTCAGAACCGCCTGCACCAGAATAATATAGATAGCATCGCTATCAAGTTAAAATAAGCTCTTGGCTCGTATCAAGCAGATACTAGCCACGATTACCCCACGGCTCAACACCGTATTAATCCGTTTCCTGCTCAGCTTAAGCCTGTTACTGGCAGGGCTTTTTATTGCAGCGTGGTCGACTACGTTTCACCCAGCCAAAGTGCAGCAGGAACCCGTCTTTTGTCCACAAAACGCACCCAGGCTGTCGGCCGGCCAATCGGTCAAACTATACAACCAGAACGTGCAGTTTATGGCGGGCAAAAATTACGTTTTTTTCTTTGATTTAACTGGCAATTCTGGTCCTGACGAGCGTCCATCTAAGGCCGATATAGGGCAAACGCTAACAGGCTTAGCCCAGCTGATAACGCAGCAGAACCCCGATATTATTTTGCTGCAAGAGGTGGATGACGGCGCTAAACGCACCGATTATGCCGACCAATTGGCTCAATTACTCAGCTTATTGCCTGCCGACTACCTGTGTCACACCAGCAGCGTATACTGGCAAGCCGGCTACCTGCCGCACCCTCGCATTATGGGCGCCGTGGGGATGAAGCTGAGCATCATCTCGAAATACAAAATAAGTTCCGCCACTCGCCTTCAATTGAGCCTTATTCCAGAGAACCCAATCAGCCAGCTGTTTAACCTCAAACGCGCCCTTCAAGAGGTGCGTTTACCGATTGATGGTGCGAACGAACTGGCTATTTTAAATACCCATCTATCGGCGTTTGCCAAAAACACCGGCACGTCTGAACGGCAGATCAGTCAAATTGACACACATTTGCAATCACTTAATAAAAACAAAATACCCTGGGTTATTGGCGGTGATTTCAACCTATTGCCGCCTGGCGCTTACCCGCTATTATCCGAAGATCAACGCGTCCATCACGAAGCTGAGTCCGCCATGACGACGCTATTTCAACGCTATGCAGCCGTACCGAGCCTAGAATTAACTCAATCGGATCAGCGGCAACAGTGGTTTACTTTTTTCCCCAACGACCCTCGCGTTCAACGCCCCGACAGGACCATCGATTACTATTTTTACAGCTCCCAGCTAAGCTTGCAAAGCGCACACGTCGAGACTGAAACGTCACTCACCTTATCTGACCATATGCCGATTATCGCTAATTTCACCTTGCCCTGAATGCATTAACGCGGCCATAAAGCCTTGATGCAAAAAGAATAGCCTACATAGGCTAGCGAAAACGACTAAAATGACCTCTTTAGCCAGGCCGTGCTTCTACAGGCAAAGCCTTATCATCGGCCCACCCAAGTAAATAGAAAACGTCTCCAGTACAGCTACAGAGACATAAAGGAAATATAATGTCACAGACCACCACCTACTTCGCCAGCACCGCAAAAGGCATGGAGCTCATCCTCGCCGACGAACTTAGGGATATGGGCGCTGCTAACGTCAAAGACGCCCTCGGCGGCGTCTATTTCGATGGCGACATGGAAATGGCTTTACGCGCCTGTCTTTGGTCAAGGCTGGCTAATCGCATCCTTATGCCGATAGCCAAATACGCCGCGCAAACACCCGAGCAACTTTACGCCGGCGCCGCAAAAATAGACTGGTTTAAACATTTCGATATAAGCAAAACGTTTGCCATCGACGCGTCTATCCGGCGCTCAAAAATAAACCATTCTCGCTACGCCGAACAAGTCGTAAAAGACGCCATTGTCGATCAATTTAAAGACAAACTCGACGACCGCCCTAACGTTCAACGCGAGCACCCAGATATTCGGGTTAACGCGTATATCAATGAAGATAAAGTCACCCTGAGCATAGACCTTTCTGGCGACAGCTTACACCGCCGGAACTATCGCGCAGAATCGGTCGAAGCGCCCTTAAAGGAAAACCTTGCCGCGGCTATTTTAATCCGCGCCGGTTGGCCAAAAATTGCTGCCGAAGGCGGTGCTTTATACGACCCTATGTGCGGCTCAGGAACTCTGTTAACCGAAGCGGCGATGATGGCAGGGGATATTGCACCAGGGTTATTACGCGACTATTACGGCTTTTTAGCCTGGGCACAATTCAGCCCAGATATTTGGCAGCGACTCCTTAAAGAAGCGGAATATCGGCGCGAACAGGGGCTTGAGAAAATACCCCCTATTATGGGCTCCGACATCAGCATTAAGCACGCGGGGATTGCAAAGGCTAACGTTAAAGCCGCGCATTTATCACAGCAAATTAAGGTCATCAGTGCGCCGTTGTCTAAAGTCGAACCCGATGAACACTGGAAAGCTGGTTTATTCGTCGTTAACCC
>JBLIAQ010000139.1:0-4932 GCA_047634535.1 Cycloclasticus sp. | reverse complement strand
TCATTTTGTTTCAAGATCGACAGGATTTGGCTGTCTGTATATCGTGATTGCTTCATAGAAAACTCCTTTATTTCATTATAAGAATTTTCTACTTAAAACTCCCTTGGTTTTTTGGGGGGATTACAAGATGCACAAGCTTTAGAAAAGGTTATTCCTCATATTGGACACCTACCGTTATCTTATATTCACATGGGTACGTTAGAGCCTTATATACAAGCTAGAAAGCAAATCGTTTCGAATGGCACTATCAATCGAGAATTGTCGGTTATAAGACGAATCTTAATGCTAGCGGCTAGAGTATGGAGAGATGAATTAAATCAACCTTGGCTCCGTGAAGCACCGCTTCTAAGGTTATTGAAGCATATTGGTCGTAAGCCCTACCCTATCTCTTGGGAAGAGCAACATCGCCTTATGCTTCATTTACCTGACTACTTGGCCAATATTGTTTTATTCGCTTTAAATACAGGTTGTCGTGATCAAGAAATGTGTCGTTTAAAATGGTCTGAATATCAAGATGGATTATTTGTACTTTCAGGTGAACGAACCAAAAACGGTGAAGAAAGAATTGTTCCACTTAACAGTGTTGCCAGAAACCTTATTAATTCGTTACCCCGTGACAGTGAATATGTTTTTACACAGAACGGAAAACCATTTATTCGGATTACAGGAACAGCGTGGAAGACAGCAAGAAAAAAAGCCAATTTAGTTCAATGTCGAGTGCATGATTTACGTCATACGTTTGGTAGAAGACTTAGATCGGCAGGTGTTGGTTTAGAGGATAGAGAGGACTTATTAGGTCATAAATCTAATCGAATCACGACGCACTACTCAATGGCAGAAATAGACAATTTATTAGTGGCCGTTGAGAAGATTGTAGTCAACCGAACCCAGCACCATTTTTTACGTGTCGCGTAAATTCGCGTAAAAGTCGCGTAATTTGGAATGAAAGGGCTTGAAATGGTGGTCATGGGTGGACTTGAACCACCGACCCCGGCATTATGAATGCCGTGCTCTAACCAGCTGAGCTACATGACCATATTTTGAAGGTCGTGAATTTTCGATGTTTCAGGCCTTTTTGTCAAGGTTTACGGCTACTGAAACATTAAAAACTTAGTTTTTTATACGTTGAACCTAAAGTGGGTAACGTCGCCATCTTGCATGATGTAATCTTTACCTTGTACGCCCAGTTTTCCGGCTTCCTTTGCACCTTGCTCGCCGTTGTATTTAATAAAGTCGTCGTAGGCGGTTATTTCTGCGCGGATAAAGCCTTTTTCAAAGTCACTATGAATAACACCAGCTGCCTGTGGTGCGGTTGCGCCTTGTTTGACCGTCCATGCGCGAACTTCTTTAACGCCGGCGGTGAAATACGTTTGTAGGCCAAGCAACTCGTAACCGGCGCGTATAACGCGGTTTAAACCGGCTTCCTTTAGACCCATTTCGGCCAGGAACTCTGCACGTTCGTCTTCTTCTAGCTGCACAATTTCTGCTTCAAGCGCTGCACACACTGAAACGATTTGAGCGCCCTGCTGTTCTGCCAGCTCGGCTACTTTATCCAGATATGGGTTGTTTTCAAAGCCGTCTTCTTGCACGTTGGCAATATACAGCATGGGTTTGAGGGTCAATAACTGAAAGCCCGCCAACAGTTCCAATTCGTCGGCTGATAACTCGAGTGTGCGCAAAGTAATCGATTCATCGAGGTGCTTTAAGGCCTTTTCGAGTAATACTTTTCGTTTCAATTCGTCTTTATTGCCGGATTTAGACGCCTTAGTCGCTTTTAATAAGGCTTTATCAAGCGACGCCATATCGGCCAGCGCTAATTCTGTTTGAATCACCTCGATATCAGCTAAGGGATCAATTTTTCCGGCCACGTGAATAACGTCGTCATCTTCGAAGCAACGCACTACGTGGGCGATCGCATCGGATTCGCGGATATTGGCCAAAAACTGATTACCCAGTCCTTCACCTTTTGACGCACCCTCGACCAGGCCTGCGATATCCACAAATTCAAAGGTCGTTGGGATAACCCGTTCTGGTTTCACGATCGCCGCCAGTTTATCTAAACGCTCATCCGGCACGGGCACGATGCCTGTATTCGGCTCGATGGTACAAAACGGATAGTTTTCTGCGGCAATTTCTGCCTTAGTTAGTGCATTAAAAATAGTGGATTTACCCACGTTTGGTAAACCGACAATACCGCAATTGAGCGCCATAATATGTTCTCTTTGAAGACCTAGAAAAATCGCGATTATACGTTAAATGCTGTCATATTTAAAAACTATCCCATCAGTTATGCTGCAACTCATGGCATCAATCGCCGTACTCAAGTAAAATGCCTCTTTTACATTCAATAAAAAGCAAAGGGTTTTCAATGAAGAATTATAAAATTGCCGTCATGGCCGGTGACGGTATCGGCCCAGAAATTATGCAAGAAGCCGTTAAGGTTCTTAAGCTGATTGAAGAACGTAACGACGTGACGTTTGAACTGATGCCAGCGCTATTTGGCGCCTGCGCTTACTTTGAAACAGGCGATGCGTTTCCTCAGGCCACTAAAGATATTTGTGACCAGGCCGACGCCATCATCAAAGGCCCTATTGGCTTAAGCCATGAAGAGTCAAAGCAAATTCCGATTGATAAACAACCCGAACGCGGTGCGTTACTGCCGATGCGTCGTCGCTATAACACCTATGCGAACTACCGCCCGGTTTCATTACCTAAGGCCCTGGCACATTTTTCACCCTTAAAGCCTGAAATTATTGGCGAAGGCATTGATATTATTATGGTTCGTGAGCTGGTTGGCGGACTTTACTTTGGCGCGAAGGAAGTCGGCGTTAACGAACAAGGCTTGCGCTACGTTAAAGAAACGCTTGAATACGACGAAGCGCAAATTCGCCAAATTATGCACCACGCTTTCAAGCTGGCTAGCAAACGTAAAAAATTGCTGCACAATATTCACAAAAGCAACGTATTAAAATCGTCTGTATTGTGGAACGAAGTAATGGAAGAAGTCGCCACTGAATACCCTGACGTTACCGTTATTAATATATTGGTTGATGCCGTTGCTACGCTGCTTTGTCTAAAACCTACACAATTTGACGTGATGGTGATGGAAAATATGTTCGGCGATATTTTAAGCGATCAGGGCGGCGGTATTTTAGGCTCACTAGGCCTTATGCCTTCGGCCTGCCTGGGCGATAACAAAGCGTATTACGAGCCGTCACACGGCTCTGCGCCTGATATTGCGGGGAAAAACATTGCCAACCCGTACTCAATGATCGGTTCTGTCGCCATGATGCTTGAAAACAGCTTTGATATGGAAGAGGAAGCAAAAAACGTGTGGGCCGCGATGCAAGGCGTTTTTGCTGATGGTTACTCAACCGCTGATCTGTCTAAACCAGGCAGCGGCGTCAATATGATTGGCACCGATGCGTTTGGCGACAAGGTGGTTGAGAAATTAAGAGCCATGTCCAAGGTTAGCTAACTAAGGCATTTTAAAACTAAAAAGGCTTACATTATCGTAAGCCTTTTTTTTGTTTACCGTATGGACGAAGCTTAACTCACGCTCTTCTCGTGCAACTGCGTATTACTCATCCTTAATGCAGCTGAGATTGACGCAAATACCTGGTTGGCGTGCACACCGCGCGTCTTATGTTTTTTTCTTTCGCCATCCCAGGTGATCACACACTCTGTTAGCGCGTTAGTATGACCTCCCTTCGGAATTCTAACTTCATAGTCCAGCAATTCAGGTAACTCGGCACCATATTCTTTTAACACCTTATTCACCGCGACTATAAACGCATCGAAACCACCATTGCCCGTTCCAGATGACTCGTGTTCCTTACCATTAACGTCCACTTTGATATTAGCCAGCGATGATTGATCCAGACGACTAACAATGGAGCAGTCTAATAGTTTAATGTGCTTGTAATCCTCACTTTCCAACACATCAGCGATAATGAAGGGTAAGTCTTCCGTCGTGATAATCTGTTTAGAGTCGCCTAATTGCACGATTTTTTCTAACACTCTTTTTTGATTTTCTGCGGATAAGGTAATACCTAAACGATCCAGATTTTTACTCAGCGACGCCTTGCCGCTCATTTTTCCCAGTGCATAACTGCGCTCTCTAGAAAAACGTTCGGGACTTAGTTTACTTTCATATAAACCGCCCTTCTTGTCACCATCGGCGTGAATACCCGCCGTTTGTGTAAAAACGTCCTGACCAATAATCGGTGCATTCGCCGCCACCCATTTGCCAGAAAAGTTTTCCACCATATTGCTCAGGCGCATAATATTGTTTTCATCGATCGATAATTGCATACCCATCTTGTCACGCAATACGACGGTCACCTCAGATACTGAGGCGTTACCAGCGCGTTCACCCAGGCAGTTCACCGTACAGTGGATGGTATTAATCCCCGCGCGTACGGCGGCCATAATATTGGCCGTTGCCAGGCCATAGTCGTTGTGCGGGTGAAAATCAAATTGTAACTGCGGGTAACGTGAACACATATCACTCAGGCTATCGAATACTTCTTCTGGCGACATAACGCCCAAGGTATCCGGCAGCATAAAGTGACTAATGCCGCTGTCTTTAATTGCGTCCATTAAGCCGAATACGTAGTCACGGCTATCGGCGTATCCATTCGACCAGTCCTCAAGGTAAACATTGACCTTAAGCCCTTGCTCCAAGGCATAACCAACCGTCAATAGTACTTGTTCAACGTGCTGTTCTAGGGTTTTACCGAGTTGCTCGCGACAATGTTTTTCGCTGCCTTTAGTAAGAAGATTAATCACCTTGCCATTTGCAGCGACGATCCAGTCGACACTGCGTTTATGGTCGGCAAAACCGAGCACTTCAACCGCGCCGTCAAAACCTTCTTTCTGCGCCCAATCGTTAATATTACGTACTGCTTCTTTTTCGCCATCGGACACACA
>JBLIAQ010000138.1:0-4950 GCA_047634535.1 Cycloclasticus sp. | reverse complement strand
TACGCGTGAGCGACGAGAAGGCGCTTGCTCAAGAGGTGGTCCAGTTGCTTCAGCACCCCGAAAAGCGTGACAAAATGGGATCGGCGGGCCATTCATTTGTCGAACAAAACAGAGGCGCGGTGAAAAAAATAACTGAACGCATCGTCGAGATCATAAATGCTAGCAGCTAATCAGCGTTTTAGAGTTTTAGCGTCGGGTATTTTTTGTTTGATTTTGACCTTGGGGATCGCTCGTTTTGCTTACACCCCGATGATCCCCATTATGTTTGAACAGGTGGGGTTAACGAAGGTATTGGCGGGCTGGTTAGCGACCATTAATTATATGGGTTATATGCTGGGCGCGTTAACGGCCACCTTAGTCGGTAACTTGTTGATTAAAGATCGGCTGTATCGTATAGGGCTGGTGCTCGCCATCGTCACAACATTGATGATGGGGCTATCCGCTAATCCCTGGGTTTGGGCGCTGTCTCGTTTATTGGCGGGCTTTAGTACCGCAGCCGGTTTATTAATAGGCGCTGGCTTGATGTTGAATTGGTTGATTCGACATAACCATCGAAGTGAAATGGGCATACACTTTAGTGGTGTAGGGCTCGGTATCGCTTTTGTCGCGTTGATGATGACCTGGTCGAGTGCATTAAACTGGTCCGAACAATGGCTGCTGTTGGGCGTGGTCGGCATTATCTTTGCAATTCCCGCCTGGCGTTGGTTGCCAGCACCTGATACCAGTGGGGTGACGCAAACAGGAGAAACCCTAAAAGATCATCCGCCGAGCAAACGTTTTTTATGGTTGATGATGTTCGTATATTTTTGTGGCGGTTTTGGTTTTGTTATCAGCGCAACGTATATCGTGGCCATCGTTGAAAGTCAGGAAACACTTCGGGGGCAAGGTGAAATAGCCCTCCTTGTTTTAGGTTTGGCGGCTGCGCCAGCGTGTATTATTTGGGATTTAATTTCGCGCAAAACGGGTATTCTCAATGCCTTGTTGCTGGCCTATCTACTGCATGCTGCAGGTATTATCCTGCCCGCGTTGGAGAATAGCCTATTGTTTGCCTTACTGAGCGCAGGATTATACGGCTTTACCTTCGTCGGAATCGTCAGTATCGTGTTGACCATGGCGGGGCGTTTTTATCCAACCAGGCCAGCAAAGTTAATGGGTACATTGACCATGAGTTATGGCGTACCTCAAATTATAGCCCCCACAATAGCCGGTTATTTAGCCGCGGCAACGGGCCACTACAATGGCGCTTTATATATGGCGAGTGGCTTTATTCTATTAGGCGCGGCCGCTATTGTAGCGATAAAGAAATGGTCGGCTGAAGATATACGCCTATTATCGAATTAGTGTTTTAACCATAGGTTAACCTTTTCCAGGTCATCACGCGATAAGGAGCCATTCGTTCCTTTGAGCGTCAGGACATTCAAAATATAATTCTTTTTTGCTTCGATGAGCTGCAGTTTTGCGCGCGATAAATTGCTCTGTGCGTCGAGTACGTCGACTATCGTGCGGGTTCCAACTTCCAGACCGACTTCACTGGCGTCTAATGAACTTTGATTAGAAACGATGGCTTGTTCAAGCGCTTGAATGCGCTGCAAGCTGGTGGTAACACCCCTGAATGAATCGCGTGTTTCACGCAAGGTGGTGCGCTGTAATGACTGTAGAAGGTCTAACGACTTTTTATGATTAAAAGCGGCTTGCCTCGTTAAGGAAAGCGTTTTGCCACCAACAAACAATGGCATCGTTAACTCCAGCCCCAGCTTGTCAGATTCATTTCTAAATCCGGTGCCAAAGCTACCGCCGCCTGTTTCGTTGTAGTTATGTGAGGCAACGAGGTCCACTTGTGGGTAGTGTCCAGATCGGTTGGCGTCGATTTCTTTTTTGGCTATGGCGACGTCAAGTTTTGCCATTACGATGGATAGGTTGTGTTGCGAAGCTAAAGACTCCCATTCCTGGATATCATTAGGCTTAGGCGAAGAGAGAGGAAATTTTTCTGCTAAAGGCAGCAATACGATGTCATCCGCTTGAATGATTTCTCTAAGCGCCTCTTGCTGTGAATAAAGGCTGTCTTTCGCGGCAATTTGGCTGGCGATTGATATGTCATGCCGCGCCTGGGCGTCGTGTACATCAGTAATGGCAATCAGCCCGACTTCAAAACGTTGCCTGGCCTGTTCTAATTGCCTGGAGAAAGCATTCGCATCGTCATTCGCAAGTGTCAGGCTGACCTCGGCTTCAAGCGTATTCAAATAGCGTTCTGTCAGGCGAAGAATGAGCGTTTGTTCGGCCAGGAGGTATTCAGTTTCGGCTTTTGATACAATTTTATTGGCTTGCTTGTAACGCACAAAGCTTGCCCAGTCGAACAACGGCTGTCTTAGTGAGATAGAAAAACCTTCATCACGAAACTGGCTGGTACCTTTTCCGTTACCAGAAAAACTACTTTCGCTTTCCTGACGAATGTCGGCGGTTGAAGCCGAGGCATTAAGAGAAGGCAGTAGGTCGGCTAAGGCCTGAGGGTTCGCCTCTTTAGACGCTAATAGTTGATTGTGGGCGGCGTGAATATCGGCGTCGTGCTCAAGCGCAAGCTGATACGCGCTTAACAAATCTATGGGTTGTGATAAAGCCAGCGCTGGGATCAGCGCAGCAATAAGTGATAAAAAAGCTTTATTTAAGGTCTTCATAATGGTGTTTTCTAGATGGTTTGGTTCTTACTTTAGCATGTACTTATGATCAGTGGCAGGCGTTCTTAAGGTGAAGGTAACCGGACCGTCATTGCATAGGTACAGTTGCATATCCGCGCCAAATTTACCACAGGCCACCGTAGGGTGAAGCTGTTTCGCGTATTGCGCGGCAAATTCAAATAAAGGTTCGGCTAAACCAGGTGGCGCTGAAGAAGTAAAGCTGGGTCGAGTTCCATTGCTGGTATCTGCCGCCAGGGTAAATTGTGGAATGAGTAATAATCCGCCGTTTACGTCACGTAGGCTGAGGTTCATTTTGTCGTTCGCATCGGCAAAAATTCGATAATTTAAAACGCGTTCGATCAGTTTTTTCGCCTCAGCTTCACCATCTTTTTTTTCGATCGCCAGCAAGGCCACGATACCGTGTTTAATGTCGCCAATGACGAAACTATCTACCACTACATTGGCGTGAGTAACGCGCTGAATAACCGTTAACATTTTGCTGACCCTAAGGCGTGTTGAAATAGGGCGCGGTAGCTATCGCTTATCAGCGGTAATGAGAATGCAGCATTAGCAGGGCTTGGGTTAGGCGTTACGAATACGGATGAATTGAGTAAGCGCCAGGGCTGTAGCCCCCACTCAATGACAGAGCCTTTTTGCGGGCTGTATTGCAGGTATTTTTGACAGGTTAATTTGCCGTTAAACCAAATGACGGTGGGTTTTAACTCTGCAATCAGGCCCAGTAAGCGCGCGCTGCCAGCTCGATAATCGGCGGCGTTTAAGTCCTTGCAACCCGCGGTCGGTCTTTTTACCAAATCGGTAAAGCCAATGTGGTACTGACGCTGTAAATGCTGACAGCTCGCAAGGCTGGGTTCCAGGGTTTCGCTAAACATTCCACAGGCGTTCAGCGCTGGCCAAAAACGATTCCTCGGGTTGGCGAAGTAAAAGCCCGCTTTTGCAGAGGGGATAGATGGGTTAAGGCCGACGGATAAAACCGTCAGATGATCATCTAGCAAGTCGGGCAGGGTATTCATTCACTGGGTTTAGTAGGTTGGCATGGTGTTGTCAACGTCGGCCGCCCAGGCGTTAACACCACCGGTTAAATTAATCACATCGCTAAACCCCTGCTGTAATAAAAACTGCGCAACTTGTTGGCTGCGCATACCGTGGTGGCAAATGGTAACAATGGTTGCGTCTTTGGCTAAGTCGTCTAAACGGCCAGGGATGCTTTGCATCGGCATCAGTTGGCTACCAACGATATGGCAATATTCAAATTCGTGCGGCTCTCTAACGTCTAAAAGGAAGATATTGTTACCGGGCTGTGCGAGAAGGCTGTTCAGTTGTGAGGGAGAAATAGTTTGCATAGGGGTTACGGTCAGCTTATTTGAAATTTATTATAACAGGCTGTGCTAAAATCCATGCCTTACCATTAGTTAATTCCACGTGTTAAAAGAGGCCGTTATGAGTGCAATCCCCGAAGAATTTAAGAAAAAAACCGAAGCGATGGAAGCGGCGGCTATTCAGCCGTTACCAAATTCAGAGAAGGTGTACATCAAAGGTTCGCGTGATGATATTAATGTGCCGATGCGTAAAATTAAACTCGCTGATACCACCACTAGCGTTGGCGTGGAAAAAAACCCAGACGTCTACGTATATGATTGTTCAGGCGTGTATACCGATCCAACGGCGGATATTAATTTACGCCAGGGCCTGCCAGGCGTACGCACACCATGGATTGAAGATAGAAACGATACCGAATTTTTAGACGGCCCCAGTTCGAAATTTGGTCAGCTAAGACAAAGTGACCCAGAGCTAGCGAGCATGCGATTCGAGCATATACACTCGCCAAGGCGCGCGAAAGCGGGCGCTAATGTCAGCCAGATGCACTACGCGAAAAAAGGTATTATTACACCCGAAATGGAATATATCGCGATTCGCGAAAATATGAAGCGTTCTGATATCAACGCGGAACAGCATCCCGGAGAATCCTTCGGAGCGAGTATTCCAGAAGAAATTACCGCCGAATTTGTGCGCGAAGAAATAGCGCGTGGCAGGGCGATTATTCCAGCGAATATTAATCACCCCGAGCTGGAACCGATGATTATTGGGCGTAACTTTCTGGTTAAGATTAATGGCAATTTAGGTAATTCAGCCGTTACTTCTTCGATTGAAGAGGAGGTAGACAAAATGGTCTGGGGCATTCGTTGGGGCGCCGATACGATTATGGATTTATCTACCGGCAAAAATATTCACGAAACGCGCGAATGGATTTTGCGTAACT
>JBLIAQ010000137.1:0-4958 GCA_047634535.1 Cycloclasticus sp. | reverse complement strand
ACGCGGGGATTGCAAAGGCTAACGTTAAAGCCGCGCATTTATCACAGCAAATTAAGGTCATCAGTGCGCCGTTGTCTAAAGTCGAACCCGATGAACACTGGAAAGCTGGTTTATTCGTCGTTAACCCACCCTACGGCGAGCGCTTAGGCGAGGCGAAACTACTCGAGCCGCTGTACCAGGAAATTGGCACTGTTTTAAAATCACGTTTTGACGGCTGGCAAGCGAGCGTTTTTACCGCTGACAGCGCATTGGCGTTTAAAATTCCGCTTAAGTCACACAAATCTTACCAATTGTATAACGGCGCCATTGCCTGCAAAGTGTTTAATTTTTCGGTGCAAGCCGAGCGTCATTTCAGCGGACAATCGGCTGATACAAACCTTAATGATGGTGATAAAAAAGCCTTACTAGCTACGCCAGGCGACTGGTCTGAAGGCGCTACCATGCTGGCAAATCGCTTACGCAAAAACATTAAAAAAATCAAACCCTGGGTAAAAAAGAACGACATCCATTGTTACCGTTTATACGACGCCGACCTACCGGAATACGCGATCGCGATAGACGTCTACGAAGGTGAAAAAAAATGGCTGCACGTGCAAGAATATGCGGCGCCTAAAACCGTCGATGAGGAAAAATCTATTCAGCGTTTACGCGATGCGCTGGCGGTGATACCCGAGGTATTAGACGTGCCACAAAACCAGCTATTTTTAAAAATACGCCGTCGGCAAAAGGGCAGCGCCCAATATGAAAAACAAAATAGCGAAGGCGGTTTTCATACCGTACAAGAAGGCAAGGCTCATTTTTTAGTTAACTTTAAAGACTACCTCGATACTGGCCTGTTTTTAGACCACCGCCCTATTCGGCAGTGGCTGGGGGAACAGGCGAGCGGCAAACAGTTATTGAACTTGTTCGCCTATACCGGCACCGCGACGGTTCACGCCGCGCTCGGTGGCGCTACTGCATCAACCACCGTTGATATGTCGCAAACCTACCTCGACTGGGCAAAAAATAATTTCGAATTAAACGGCCTTGACCCCGCTAAGCACCAGCTCGTTAGAGCCAATTGTATGGAATGGCTCGATACAGCGATCAGCGAACAGCAAAAGTACAAACTGATTTTTATCGACCCGCCGACCTTTTCAAACTCAAAGCGAATGGATAATGACTTTGATATCCAGCGCGATTACGTCGAATTGATTACCAAAGCGTCTCAATTACTGACTAAAAGGGGCGCGCTTATATTTTCTACCAATTTTAGAAAGTTTAAGTTTGATGAAAGTGCGTTCGCCTACCTGTCGATTGAAAATATCACCCCACAAACACTACCGAAAGACTTTGAACGTAATCCAAAAATTCATTATTGCTGGAAACTAACGCTGACAAAATAATCTCATAGGACGCTCTAAATCGTCTCACCTACGACCAGTTTCTTCATTTTCCAATGATTGCGACCTTTGATCTAAACGCCTATACTCGTTAACCTCGCTATTTGATAACTTAAAATAAAGAAAAGGAGAACGATATGTCTGTCGATGTTATTTTAGATTTGCAGGTTGCACTGGAAAACCGTGAAGAACTGCTGAGTGTTTTTGCAGCAATTTTACCCGACACCCGAGCTTACCAGGGTTGCCAAAGCGTGGTCGTTACCAGTAATGAAGACAACCTTAATAATATCGTCCTGCTAGAAAAATGGGATAACCGTTCTGACCATGAAAGCTATATGGGCTGGCGTACAGAACGCGGCGATATCGACAAACTTGTGGCGCTTTTATCTGCACCGCCCGCGATTAAATATTTAGCGACCGTTCCAGCATAAATGACTATCGATGTCCGCAGGGTTAGCGGACTTCAGATTATTTTAAACATCTATAACTTTAGAATTTTTAGCATTAAGAAATGATCAGCGTGTTTATTTTAAATGCCCTGGTGGTGGCGATAGCGGTCATTATTCATTATGAGTTTCTGTACCGCATATCCCTATTTATACCTAAGATGAAGGTAAGACATCGGCTTAGAATTCTTTTTGGCGTTTTCGCCGCGCTTATCGCACACGCGATTGAAATTTGGGTTTTCGCTTTAGCCTTCTACTTCATGCATCACGCTGAAGGTTGGGGACATTTAGAAGGAAACTTTGATGGCAGCTTACTCGACTGCAGTTACTTATCATTCACTACGTTCACCACTCTGGGCTTCGGCGATATTCAACCGTTTGGTGATTTACGACACTTAACCGGGGTAGAGTCTTTAACGGGCCTGGTGCTCATCACCTGGACGGCGTCATTTTTATATTATGAAATGCAACGATATTGGGATAACAAATGAACAAAGCACTTATTTATTTCGCCGCTGGCTGTATTGGCGCTTTAGCCAATAGCCTGGTCGTTTGGCAGTTTGGTCAACTCGGCATCACTTCTTCATTTGGAGTGGCTATTGCGCCGACCTTTACGCCAAACTGGTTATACCCAAGAATTGTTTGGGGTGGTTTATGGGGTCTGCTTTTCATGCTACCTATGTTGCCGTCAAAACTCTTGTTGAAAGGGACCATTCTGAGCCTCTTCCCAACGATTATTCAGTTATTCGTCGTTTTCCCAATGAAGGCAAATAAAGGCATGGCGGGATTAGATTTAGGACTTTATACACCGTTTTTTGTTCTATTCTTTAACTGGATCTGGGGTATTACGACGGCCATCAGTATAAAAGCTAGCCGCTAAGAGTTCCAACCCTTAAGCCCCTTCGTCAGCTAGATATCAAGCGTGATATCTTATGACCCCCACGCGCCTGTATAATGCCAACTATTAAGGTAATCATATTTGAGAAAAAAATGGTCAAGGTAGGTAGTACGTATCAATTAGAGGTCATAAAGGCCTTAGAATTTGGCTTTTATTTAAACGCTAAAGAACTAGGCGACGTCTTGCTGCCCATTAAACACGCGCCGAGTGATTTAAAGATCGGCGACTTATTGTATGTTTTCCTCTATCTCGACTCAGAAGATCGGCCGATAGCCACCACTCAAAAACCTAAAGTCCAGGTCGGCGAGTTTGCCTACCTTAAAGCCGTTGCTAGCACCCACGTAGGCACCTTTTTGGATTGGGGTTTAGACAAAGACGTTCTAGTACCTTTCGCCGAACAACACCGACCAATGGAAGTGGATAAATCGTATTTGATTTACCTCTACCTCGATAAAAACGATGGCCGAATCGTTGCTTCTTCCAAAATTGATAAGTTTCTTGATGATGAGAAACCACACGACTTTAGCCCGCAACAACAAGTTGACCTTATTATCGCCAATAGCACCGATTTAGGCTTTAAAGCGATTATAAATAACAGCCACTGGGGCGTTTTGTATAAAAACGACGTGTTCCAGGAGTTGAGTTTTGGGCAATCTAAAAAAGGCTTTATTAAGCGAATTCGTCCTGATGGAAAAATAGACCTGAGCTTACAGGGCGGCAAAGAAACCCGCGATAAGTACGCCAAGATCATTCTTAACTATTTAGAAAAGAAAGACGGCTTTGCGCCCGTGCACGACAAATCGAGCCCTGATATCATTTCTGACACCTTTGGCATGAGTAAAGGCGCGTTCAAAAAAGCCATTGGCGGCCTCTATAAAGAACGCCTTATCAGCATTGAAAAAGACGGCATTCGTTTGCTTAATAAATAACCCCTCACAGAAGAAAATTTAACATGAAAAAACAAAGTAAAAAATACGACTTCCGCACCACGCAAGATAAAGATACTTGGAACGCTGAGATTCTTCGCCGTGCCAGCGTGGAAAAAACCGTCGTTTCAAAAACACAAACTGGATTTAAAACCGAAGCTGAAGCTAAGGCCTGGGCGGAGCAAGAACTCGTTCTATTCACTAGCAAACAAAGCGCTCGTAACAAGCGCCGCGCGGAAAAGCGTTCGTAAAACAAACGCATCGAATGGCAGCAATCGACCCATAAAATGGATCACTCTATTCAAACGATTCCGTTAACAAATTTAGTCGTTTCTTTTGTTCCCGTGTTATTTGCTTTAATCATTCTGTTTAAGTGGTCGTTAAACTCTAGTAATGCCTTGTATGCTATCGCGAGAATGCTCATTCAACTTTTGTTGATTGGTTATTGCCTAAGCTATATTTTTGAATCTGATAACGCGGCTATTGTAATAAGTGTATTGGCCGTGATGGTTTTTACCTCTAGCTGGATAGCACTCGGCACCATCTCGTCGAAACGTCGTATTTTGTATAAACACGCGTTATTATCGATTGTTGCAGGCGGAGGCGTGACCCTGTTAGTTGTTACTCAGGGCGTGCTGAACCTGGACCCGTGGTATTTACCCCAATTTATGGTTCCACTCGCCGGAATGATCTTCGCTAATTCAATGAATAGCGTTAGCCTTGCCGCAGAACGATTAAATGCCGAAATTGAAAGAAGCGTCTCGTATCTGGAAGCTCGTCATATTGCAATGCAAGCCGCGCTTATACCCATTATCAACTCGCTGTTTGCGGTGGGGCTTGTATCCCTACCTGGCATGATGACCGGGCAAATTCTTTCTGGCGTTTCACCACTTATCGCCGTGCGTTATCAAATTATGGTGATGTGCATGATCTTCGCTTCATCGGTTTTATCGACCGCCTGCTTTCTGGTATTGGCTAAGCCATTTTTTCATACCAACCTTGCGAAGAAACCTTAAAAAATAACCGGCCTTGTTAAAGATTACGCAACATACCAGTATTCCAGACGATGAGATAGAACTTTCAGCCATTCGCGCGCAGGGATCAGGTGGGCAGAATGTTAATAAAGTATCGACAGCCATCCATCTGCGTTTCGATATTAAAGCTTCTTCCTTATCTGATTTTTATAAACAGCGCCTGCTATCGCTGAACGACCAACGCATCAGCAAAGACGGCGTCGTTATCATCAAGGCCCAGCAATTTCGCACGCAAGAAAAGAACCGCACAGCTGCACTCGAACGATTGATGG
>JBLIAQ010000136.1:0-5008 GCA_047634535.1 Cycloclasticus sp. | reverse complement strand
GCAGGCAGTACTCCTAAATAACGCTCAGGCAAAACTCGAAGCGTCCGGTAACGTTGATTTATCGAGCATACGAGATATCGCTGAGACGGGCGTAGACTTTATCTCTGTTGGCGCGTTAACTAAAAACATGCAAGCGGTCGATCTGTCTATGCGGATTGATTTAGCCGATTGAGTCACTCTTTAAATCGCACGGCTAATACATCGCAGATTGCTCCGTGCAAAACGGCATTCGCGGTGGAACCAAGTAGTAGGGCTAAACCATGCCGGCCATGACTACCAATGATAATGAGGTCGCACTTCTTATCTTTTGCCAATTGATGAACCTGATCGGCGGGTCGGCCATAAACGATATATTGGTCTGCTGGTAAAACACCCAAAGGTTCCATTAGTTTGTTGAGTTTTCTTTCAGCAGACTCTTCCATTTCATCTTGAATGGATAATAAGGCCACGGTGGCAGAGCCATTAAACGTATAGTCAACCGGCTCCATAATGGGCTCAATGACGTGAACGACCGAGAGTTTGGCTTTGTTTTGTTGTGCCAGTAAGCTTGCTTTGCTAAGAACTTGAGTGGTGTTCTCACTAAGATCTAATGCGACGAGAATATGCTGATAGTGCGTCATATAAACTCTCCATTGATGACTTTAAACTATTTGTATTGAGCATAAGGGGCCAGGTCATAATATGGCAAGGGTTTTTTAACTATGTATCAGAAACAGGGAATACCTTATCAGGGTTCAATAAGTTCGCAGGGTCGAATTGGGCCTTTATTTTTTTCATTATAGCTATCGCCGTTGAATCCAGTTCTAAACCAATGTAATCGCGTTTTTCAAGGCCGATACCGTGCTCACCGGACAGGCTGCCATTTAGTTTCATCACCAGTGCAAATACATCAGCCAAACAGGCTTTAGCGATATCGAGCTGCTCTGTTTGAACGAGTAAATTAACGTGAATATTGCCGTTGCCTGCGTGGCCAAAATTAACGATGGGTATTTGATATTGCCTGGAGAGCGTTTGAAGCCCGCTGATAAGCGCGGGTATTTCACTGACGGGCACCACGACGTCCTCATTTATTTTCTTCGGCGCGACTTTCCGTAATGAAGGAGATAGTGCTTTTCTGGCCTGCCAAAGTTGCTTTACCTGCAGCTCGGTTTTAGCAATATGGACGTCTATAAGCCCGTCAACAGACGCGCTTTGCGCCAGCTTTTCGGCCAGTTTTTCAATACCATATAGATCTCCGTCGACCTCAATCATCAATAAGGCCTGAGCGTTTTCGGGTAACTCAAGCTGGGCTTTTTCTTTTACCAGGGCGATCGCCATGTCGTCCATAAATTCTAGTGCGCATGGTGTAACAGGTTGCGCCATAATGTTTGCAATAGCCTTGGCCGCTGAGTCAACCGATTGGTAGGTGGCCTGTATCGTGCGTTTGGTTTCGGCTATTGGCGTCAGTTTGAGTGTGGCTTGCGTGATGATAGCCAGGGTACCCTCGGAGCCGATAATGAGCCTTGTCAAATCATAGCCGACGACACTTTTTGTCGTATAAGCGCCCGTTTTAAGCGTTTCCCCGGTTCCAATGATGCAGGTTAGGCCCAGGGTGTTTTCTCGTGGTGTGCCGTATTTAACGGCCCTGGGGCCGGCTGAATTGTATGCCAGGTTGCCGCCAATGGTACAAATGGCCGAACTGGTAGGGTCTGGTGGCCAAAAAAAACCGTGTTCTGCCGCCGCTTGTTGTACGGCCTGATTAGTTACCCCCGGTTCAACCACCATAACGCGATTATTCGGGTCAACTTTAATGATTTTATCCATCTGTTCGGTAGATAAAACAATCGCATTGATGGGGGGGACGCTGGCGCCGGTCGTTCCTGTGCCGCTGCCGCGGGGCGTAATGGCGACTTTATACTCGTTACATAACTTAACCGTGTCGGCTATTTGTTGGTGCGTGCTGGGAAAAACAACCGCGATGGGTTGCCGGTGGCGACGGCTGTTATCGTAGCCATAACTCCAGCAGTCGGCGGGGTCTAAAAATAGCGATGTTTCGTTATAGAGTATCTGTAGTTGTTGAAGAAAATCGCTATTTTCTTTTTGCATTAGCCAATAATTTCAACTAATTTGACGACGCGTTGTACGCCACCAACGCGCCTAATCGTTTCTGTAACAGGGGATACTTCGTGTTGTTTTAACAGACCTAGCAAATACACCACGCCGTTTTCCGTGACGACTTTAACCCGTGTAGGGTCAAAGCCTTTTATATTACTAATATTTAAAAGCGCCAGCTTGGCTTTGCTAGTGATATAGCCATCGCTGGTGCGAGAGACTACAGAGCTTGGTGCGGCTAAGATAATTTCATTATGAACTTTTACAACATTCGGTATACGGTTAGCGCGGCTGGCGATGTCCTGGCGTAGTTCTTCAGTGGGAGCTTCGCCAGTGAGCAATAATGTACCGTTATAACTGGTTACGTTAATATGGGTGTTAATCCGTATTTTATCAACGCCGTATAAAAAACCGAGCGCTTTAAACTCGATGCTTTGGTCGTCAATAACAGTGCCAGCGCTACGTCTGTCGTGGACAACGGCAACACCGGTAGTTGCAGCGCCTCCAACAGCGACAGCGGCACAGCCAGATAATAACGAGGTAATTAACAAGGCTGAAAAAATAAACGTAGTATTAAATTTCATGAGTTTTATCCGAATAATTGAAAGTCAATGAGATCACATAAACAGTGTGTGATAAGGAGGTGTGTTTCTTGAATGCGCGCGGTTGAATTTGACGGCACCCTTAATTCAATATCATTTTCATTTAAAAGAGACAATGAGGAAAGTCGCCCGCCGTCTTTACCGGTTACTACGATGATGATCATTTCTCGGTCGTGCGCTGTGCGAATGGCTTCAAGGATGTTCCCTGAATTGCCGCTGGTGGTATATGCCAACAGGATATCTCCCGACTGGCCTAGCGCGCGTATTTGTTTGGAAAACACTTCGTTAAATGAATAGTCATTGGCTATCGAGGTAAGCGTGGAGGTGTCCGTACTGAGGGCAATAGCCGGTAAACTTGGACGCTCACGCTCGAATCTATTCAGCATTTCTGATGAAAAATGTTGTGCGTCGCCAGCGGAGCCGCCGTTGCCACAGGTTAACACTTTGCCATTATTTAATAAGCTTTGAACAATACTGTTAGCAGCTGATTCTATTAGCGCTGGCAGTAGCTCCAGGGCGTCGTGTTTTGTTTGGATGCTATCGTTAAAATGTTGATAGATTCTTTCTTGTAAACTCATCTTAGAACTCATCAAAGGCGTTGGTTATCCATTGTATCTCATGCTGATGGGCGGAGGGTGAAATTGCGATGACATCAAAACGAAAACCGAGTCGAGTGGGCTGGGTTGCGATATAGTGTTGAGCACACTTTATTAGCTTTGATTGTTTTCGATGATTAACAGAGCCTGAGGCACCACCAAAAATTTCCGACGAGCGTAAGCGCACTTCGACAAATACAATGTGTTCTTTATCTTCCATGATGAGATCAATTTCGCCAAAACGACTACGGTAGTTTTTTTGTAATAATATCAAGCCGCGTTGCTGCAAAAAACTGAGTGCTAACTCTTCACCTTGTTGGCCTAAAATATTGGAGCGGCCCATCTACAGCGGATTGGTGTTTGCTTCTATGGGTTGCTTAATAGAAGTGACGGGCGGTATATCCAGTATTTTTTTAAGCCGGGGGGCCAGTCCAAGTGATTGTATAACGCCGCGATTGAAACGCCCGCAACTTAATTGCCGACTGATAAGCCCGTTATTATTGATCGATAGAATGCCGGTTTTGCCTTTTAAGCGCGCAAAGTCATTCGAACGTAATCGCTTTAGGTGGGGAATCAATTGGTAGGCGTCATAACCAAAAGCGACCAGACGTAAAAGCGAACCATGTGCCTTTGGCCAAAGCTTGATGGCGTCGTCGAGCTTGTTTGCGTGGTTTTTATTCGGCTCAATGAGCCATGGCATATCACAAAATATAACGTCGTCCAAGTCGCGGTTAGCGACGGTATTCACTTCGGCTTCATAAATTCTAGATGTGCTATAGACCGCTAAATCGGCCGCACGGTGAAAACGTAGTTGGGGTTTTATTAATCGACCTTCGCGTGGTGAAGATAATAAAAAGATAAAGTCTGCGTCGTGACGACGTCTTTCTTCAAAGTGAAGGTTTAAGTTCAGCCTTTGACGAAGCGCTTTAAACCGATTAGTACTTTCGTCTAGTTGAAGTAAATTTCTAATGGGTGTTGAAAAATCAACCTGTAAGGGGTCGTATGTTTGAACCCCCAGTACCTCTCCACCGAGTTGTTGCCAATTAGCTGAAAAGTGACTCGCCAGGCGTTCACCATAACTAGATAGAGGCGTTAATATAAGTGCTTTTTCATAGCCTTTTAACCAGGCGAGACTTAATATCTGACTTACCTCCTCTTCAGGCGCCAGTGAGAACTCAAAATAATTCGGGCCGTTTTGGATGTCGCTTTGATTTAGAGAAATAACCGGGATAGAAAGGTTGGGGATGGCCGTTATTTTGGCCGTATTGGCTTTGTCCAGAGGGCCAATTATGACGTTAATACCGTCTTTAATGGCTTGTTCGTAAAGTATTTCGATGGGGGCGGAAGAGGTGTCGTAATGGGTAATATTAGGCCGCCATCGTTTTGCCATCGTGTAGGCAGAAGAAACAATCCCTTGTCGAATGCTCTGCGCGGCACTAGCAAAAGGTCCTTCGGTGGGCAGAAAAACGCCGACTTTTTCAGCGGTGATGAAATCCCTCTGAGCCTGCTTTGTTATGGCGTTAAGAACGCCGGTATTTGCTGTATGTGAAGGATATTGACTTTCCCAGGCGATAATGTCCGGGCTGTTAGAATTGAAGACCGTTTGGCTCTTTAAGATGATCGCCAGATCAATCCAGCCTGCCATCAGGTTGTTGGCGCTGGGCCGCATGAAATTTAGCGCCTGTATGGACAGTAAAGAGAGCGTTTCAATTAATCTTT
>JBLIAQ010000135.1:0-5035 GCA_047634535.1 Cycloclasticus sp. | reverse complement strand
ACGGTACCTTCGGTTTTAGCTTCTACGTCTGCATCGAAATTTTCGATTTTTTTCTTGATAAGATCACTTATCTCAGATGGATTTAATTGCATGGTTTTTACCTTTGCTATTTTAGCTGTTTAGCTAATTGTTGAATCTGTCCACTCAAAGAGCCATCAATAACTTTATCGCCAGCACGAATAATCATGCCGCCAATTAAGCTTGAGTCCTCTTCAACGCTAATTTTCACTTGCTTACTAAATGATGCTGACAAAGACGTTGTTAACGCTACTTGCTCTTCGTCTGACATAGGGAACGCCGATATGATACTGACATCGAGTGACCCACATTTTTGGTCTTTTTTCGTTTCATACTGCTTGAAAATTTCACCAGCGAGTTGCAAACGATTGTTTTGAATCAGTAACTTAATGAGATTCAAACCATCAGCATCCATATGATCCTGACAAATATCCATCATCGCACCCTGAAGCTGCTTTTTTGAAACCTTAGGGTTATCTGAAACTTTCTTCAAAAGCTCATCTGACGTCACTTGCTGCAAAAAACCAAGCATCTCTGACCAATGATCTAATTGATCCTTTTCGTTAGCCATTAAAAAAACGGCTTCGGCATAAGGTCTTGCCAATGCGGCTAACTCGGCCATTAGACTGCGCCCAGCTGGCTACTAATATTATCAATCAGCTTTTTATGCCTACTTGCATCTATTTCACTTTTGATAATTTGTTCCGCTGCAGCAATCGCTAACGCCGACACTTCGCTACGTAGCGCTTCTCTTGCACTAGCTACTTCTCGCTCGATATCAGCTTCCGCGCCTTTTTTCACTTTTGCGGCTTCTTCAAGGGCTTTGCCTTTTGCTTCTTCTACCATCTCTCCAGCGCGTACATTGGCCAGATTAATAATATCCGACGCTTCAGAACGAGCCTCTTGCAACACTTCTTTAGCGCGTTTTTCTGCTAATTCGTGTTCCTTTTGGCCGCGTTCTCCAGCCGCCAAACCTTCAGCGATTTTGCTTTTTCGTTCTTCCATAGCTGCCATTAATGGCGGCCATACATATTTCATGCAGAACCAAACGAAGATAAAAAACGCTATCGTTTGACCTATTAGGGTTGCATTAATATTCATTATTAAACCTTAAGTTAGGGTTAATCTTCGTTTAATCTTATCCAACAACCGCGAATAAAATATACATTGCAATACCAACTGCGATCATTGGAACCGCGTCAATCAAACCCATGATGATAAAGAACTGCGTACGTAATAAAGGGATCAGTTCTGGTTGACGAGCTGCGCCTTCCATAAAACGACCGCCTAACATGCCAATACCAATAGCAGCACCAATCGCGCCCATACCCATTAATAACGCACCTGCTAAATAAATTAAACCTAAGTCTTCCATTGTTATCTCCTGTTGAGTTTACTAATTAATAAAAAATTAATGGTTTTTTTCGTGCGCCATACTGAGGTACACGATTGTAAGCGTCATGAATATAAACGCCTGCAATATAACGATTAGAATATGAAATATCGCCCAGGGCACAGATAAGGCCCATTGCGTACCTAATGGCAGCATTGCGATCAAAATAAAGATCATTTCACCCGCGTACATATTACCAAACAACCGCAACGCCAATGAAATTGGTTTTGAAATCAAACTCACCAATTCCAAAAATAAATTAAATAACATTAAAGGCTTAGGGAATGGATGGAACGCCAGCTCGGCGAAAAATCCACCAGCACCTTTCACTTTAATGCTATAAAAAATGATCAGGAAAAATACGCCAAGCGCCAGAGCAAACGTCATATTTGGATCGGTTGTTGGAACAACTTTAAGGTAAGGAATACCTATTAACTGCCCCAAATGCGGCAGATAATCCACCGGCACCAAATCCATCGTGTTCATTAATATAATCCACACGAAAATAGTTAACGATAAAGGAGCTATTAACGGATTCCTTCCATTAAAGCTATCTTTAACACTGCCGTCTACAAAATCCACCACCATTTCCACAAAGTTTTGTAGCCCGCTTGGAACGCCTGATGTTGGTGAGGAGGCCGCTTTTTTAAAGAAAAACAAAAATAGCGCGCCAAGAAAAATAGATACGCCTAGCGTGTCTAAATTTAAAGCCCAAAAGCCCATTTCTTTAGCCGCCTCTGAACCGTGCGCAATTCCCCAGCTACCATCTGGGTGCTGCCCATAGGTTAAATTCGTAAGGTGATGCTTAATATATTCTGATGATGTTAGGTTTTCGCCCGACATAATTTCTCTCTTAATCCTTCACTCTAAATCCGCCAATCATAAACCCGATTTGACCCGCAACTAACCCGACCACCATGTAGGCTGGACTTAATTCTAACCACAAAAAACCTAAACCAAAGAGCGCGATAGCAATAAGTAACCGCTCAATCACGCCCAAATAAATATATAAGCTTCCGCGCTGATTACCTTTTAACATCCTTGCTGTCGCCTGACTTAATCGGCACACCATCACAATAGAAGCAAGAAGCGATATAACGCCACCAAAAAGAACCGCCTTCACAGCCACTAGCTTCTCTGGATAAAATCCGTACACTGCTGACGCTGCAATTAAAATCAGCACCAACTGGTAAGCAACTATCTTTAGCTCAGCCTTCATTTCTTAAAAATCAAAGCAACTTATCCCAACTATTATAATTTTGTTGCACTGCACAGTCAAGATTATTTCAAATGATCTAACACGCCTTCTAGCTCATCCAGCGAAGAGTAATGTATTACTATTTTACCCGCCCCATTAATCGCATGATTGATGTCGACTTTCGCGCCTATTTTCTCTGCTAAACTTTGCTGCAAGCGCTCAATATCTGGATCCTTATTTACCGCTCTTTTTTTATCGTGCCCTTTAAGTAATTGTTTCACCAGCGCTTCTGTAGCACGTACGGACAAACCTTTGCTTGCCACCTTGGTCGCAGCCACTAATTGCTGCTGTTCAGGTAAGGCTAGTAGCGCCCGCCCATGACCCATTTCTATTTTCCCCGAGCGTAGCAACTCTTTTACACTGTCGTTTAACTCGAGCAGGCGCAACATGTTACTAACGGCCGCCCGAGATCGACCCACTGCATCGGCTGCTTGCTGATGGGTCATGTCAAATTCACTTACTAATCTATGTAAGGCTTCAGATTCATCTAAGGTGTTTAAGTCTTCGCGCTGAATATTTTCGACCAAGGAAATAGCCATCGCTGTGCGATCATCTACGTCATTAATGACCACGGCTACATCTTGCAAGCCCGCCATTTGAGCGGCCCTCCAGCGGCGTTCGCCAGCGAGTATTTCATAGTTGCCGCCGCCAATAGGGCGAACAATGATCGGCTGAATCAATCCTTGCGCGCTGATAGAGTCTGCCAGTTCCTGCAGCTGAACCGGGTCAAATTCTGTTCTCGGCTGATATTTCCCCCGTCGCAATAGGTCAATAGGTAATTTATTACCAACTTTTTTAGTATCACTTGTCGCAGATTGACTCAGTAATGCGTCTAGACCTCTACCCAACCCTCTTTTTTGTGTCGCCATTATTTAACCCTGATAACCTTTTTTATCTAATTCACGCGCTAAATCCATATACGCAATCGCGCCGCTAGAGCTCTTATCATATAGGATCGCTGGCAAGCCATAGCTTGGCGCTTCGGCGAGCCGCACATTCCTTGGTATCGTCGTTTCAAATACTCTATCTGCAAAATGCGTCATTAACTGCTCGCTGACCTCACGCGTTAAGCGACTCCGCGTATCCACCATTGTTCTCAGCAAACCTTCTAATCTTAACTGTGGATTGGCCATTTCGCGCACCTGTTTAAGCGTGTCCATCAATGACGACAAACCCTCGAGCGCAAAATATTCGCACTGCATGGGTACCAACACACTATCCGCTGCCACTAACGCATTAATAGTTAGCATATTCATCGAAGGCGGGCAGTCTATAAAAACAAAATCATACCGACTTGCGATCCTATCAAGAGATTGTTTCAGGCGACTTTCTCGGTTCTCCACTGCCAACAAATGCACTTCGGCTCCGGCAAGATCCATATTACTGGCAAGCACGTCATTTTTCAGGTTTTCTGGGCGAATAAGCGCCATCTCAGGGTCACAATCTTCTAATAATATGTCATAGCAGGATAATTCCACATTTTTTTTATCAACGCCACAACCCATCGTTGCATTACCCTGTGGGTCCATGTCGACTAATAATACACGCCGCCCCAACTCAGCCATCGACGCAGCCAGGTTGATACTCGTCGTCGTTTTGCCAACACCGCCTTTTTGGTTGGCGACCGCTATTATTCTTGCCACGTTAATTTATCCTAAATTGCTATATCGACGTATCGATGCTATTACCTTGCCTCATAAATAACGAGGTTTCGCGTCGCTTCTAGACCAGGAATAGCCAACGATTGAACGCTGTTAAACTGAAAATCTTCTCGCTCTAACGCATCCGTCTCTTTCGACTTCATAGCGAGTAATTTACCACCGCTCGTTAATAAATGCCGTGTTTTTGTTAGCATATCTGGCAATCCGGTAAATGCTCGCGCCGTTACCGTATCAAATTTATCTTCTGGCCGGTACTGCTCTACGCGTTCGTGCACAGGCAAAACATTTTTTAATCCTAGCTCTATACAAACTTGTTGAATAAAACGCGTTTTCTTCGAATTACTGTCCAGCAGTGCAAAGTGCATATCTGGCCTGGCGATAGCCAATGGTATACCCGGCAAACCTGCTCCGGTACCGACGTCAATACAACTTGTACCGTGTAAGAAAGGCAGCACGCTCAAGCTATCCAATAAGTGCAGCCTGACCATCTGCTCAGGCTCGTTGATGGCGGACAAGTTGTATACGCGATTCCACTTCACTAGCATACGCAGAAAATCCATTAACCTTCCGACACCTTCTTCAGCTAAAAGAATATTCATTTCCTCGAGGCCCTGCTCTAATTGAGCACGATGTGACGCATTGAACTGCATGCGTTAAGCGCTTTTCTTTTTCAAATGAACCAGTAATAAAGAGATTGCCGCCGGC
>JBLIAQ010000134.1:0-5087 GCA_047634535.1 Cycloclasticus sp. | reverse complement strand
GAGTACGAATGTCATGTTCGGCCTTAAGTGCCTCACCCTCCGAGGATACTTTCTTGCCCCAGGCGATAATGTAGCGGTGATGCGTTTCATCGATGGGTACATACCACTCGTAATGCATATAGCTACCGGTTATACCCGATTCTGGTTCAGCACCCCACGGTCCAATTCGCAATGTGCATGGCAAGGTTAAAATACCCTCGACATCCTGAAGTGGCATGCTTCCCGGGTCTGTCTGTGGATTGAAAGCCGAGCGCAGTGTGTTGGTCTCACCATCACATTCAATCTTAAACTCAAACACTGGAATAACATCGCTAAAAGCATCGGTAAAACCTTTTGGCCCCGGTCCTTCGTGCAAAATGAAGCCTTCATATGGATTGTCGCTTTTTGGTTTTTCCGCAAAGGGCAGCGGTTGCTTCCAGTATTTAACCAGTTCGTCTTCTTTGTGGATAAAGGTGTGGTTGAACTCGGAAGCAGAATCTGCCGCTATACGCCAGTTGGAGTGAACCTCTTCGCTATGAAAGGGCACCACATGGTTATCCTCGTCGAGAAAACCAAACTGAACATCGTCAAGCAGTGGTGGCGGTGGGCTCATATCGCCAATAAAGATAAACAGCATCCCTTTTGTTTCCTGTATAGGGTAGGAATGCAGTTTCCGGTTACCGATCAGCTTGCTATCTGGGTCAGATGGAATGGCGACAAGGTCGCCGTTCTTAATATTGTAAGTGAAACCATGAAACCAGCAGGTAATGGTGTTTTTGGTAAAACATTCCGGCTTTGTCGAAAACTTAAAACCCCGGTGTAAACACTCGTCGCGCACTGCATAGACCTGGCCATCAACCCGCTTCAACAATACGTCTTCGCCTAGAATTTTAAGGGTCTTGACCTCAGTTTCCCGCACATCGGCGCTAAAAAGCGCTGGGTACCAATGATTTCTAAAACCTAAAATGGCGTCTTCATACGCGCCGGGTTTGATTTCAACAGGCTTTTTGTTTGATTTTCTCATGCTGCTTTCCTCTTTAGTCGTAGGTCTTTAGATCGTTCCGCTCCTAAAAAACTGGCGAATAACGGTATTAAACTCTTCAGGTGATTCGTATTGTGGCCAATGTGCAGCGTCTTTTTTCATAATGTATAACAAAGAGCCGGGAATTTTTGCCGCGCTATTTTTGGCGCATGGAACGTCATGGCAGGGGTTGTCTTCGGTCCATAAGAATAAGGTTTCTTTTTTTATTTTTTCCATGGGAATTAGGTAATCATCGTGCATGCCGATCATACCGAGTACTTTTGGTGCGACTTCTTTAGAGCCAGGTTGTCTGTAACAAGTTAACCGTGTGTTGACTAATTCATCGGTAATCATCGTGTCGTGATTATTTGGATGAAAGAGCCACTTCATCCGATTTTTGACCGATTCAAAGGTGGGCGGGCCTTGCGTTGTGGCCTTAGAGGTTAAATCAATTAAACCCTGTAGCTCTTCGCGGCCTTTGTCGGTAATGATCGGTAAACCCGCAGCGGTATTTAAGTTTAAGCGTAAAACGCGTTCAGGGTATTCAATGGTAAATAAGCCAGACACCCAGCCGCCCATTGATTCGCCTGAGAGGTGGGCTTTGTCGATGCCTAGGCTGTCCATTAATTCACGCAAATGATCAACCAGTGTCAATGGCGTGTAATCTAATAACGGTTTGTCCGACATACCTTGGCCTACGTAGTCATAGGCGATAACGTGAAATTCATCGGATAAAGCAACGACATTTTTGGCATAAGCTTCGCAGTGGCCGCCAACGCCGTGTAAAAATAAAATGGTTTCTTTGTTGCCTTTACCCGCTTCAGCAATGCGTGTTTTTCCGTAAGAGGCAGTTTCAACGTATCGAATTTCTGCACCCATAAAATCTAACCATAATGACATGTCGTGCTCCTATTTTTAAATTATAAAAAGATTGAAAGGTTAAGTGTTCCCAGCGTAGCCTGGTTTATATATATAATGCGTCGCTGCGTGTTAATTTTTCGAATAGACGATTTTTTAAGTTCGAATAACGCGGGGTTGTTGAAGACGCCTAAAGGCAATTCGCCTTTATTAACGGCGTCTGCTATGGGTGCTAATAGGCGGGATTTATTCATAGTGGCGACTATTAATTAAATTCGAAAGTAAGTATTACTATTAGCTAATGTATCAGAGTTCTTTTAAAAAGCTAAATTTTTTACACCATTAGGCAGCAAGTGAACAGTGAATATTTTATTTTTTATTCACAATTGGTGGTATACTGCCGATCATGAAAAGGTTTGACTCTGATTTGCCCAGTGAACAATTGAAGGAAAAGATTTTGGATGCCGCTGATAAGCGATTCAAAATATTGGGCTATAAAAAAACCGCGATGGCGGAAATTGCGAATGACATGGGTATGTCAACGGCAAATTTATACCGTTACTTTCCCAGTAAATTGGATATAGCAGAAAGTTTTGCTTTGCGAAGCTTCGTTAAAATGGAAAGTGGGCTACGGCAGGCGGTTAATTTAAAGACCGTATCAGCTGCGTCAGGCCTGCGTAATATGGTGTTTTACTTACTGCATTACAATTTTCGCCAACTTAATGAGTACCCGAAAATCAATGAGATCATCGATGCATTGTGTGCCGAACGGCCGGCCTTGGTCGCAAGAAAAAAACAAGGCGAGTTGGATGTGTTGATGGGTATTTTAGAGAAAGGTCGGGATCAAGATGGATGGGATATTGATGATCTTGAACAGATTGGTTTGGCTATATTGTCTTCTTGGTTGATGTTTAGTACCCCCGCTTTTATGTGTAACCAAACGCTTAAACAGCTAGAAAAGTATTTGAACAATATTATGGACATCACGTTTAACGGTTTAAACAAAAGGGTTTAAAACGCATCGGGTAGAGATTTTTTTATCGCTTGAGTGATCAATCTATTCTGGCAAAAGCGCTTAATTTAGCGTGAATCATAATTTAGTATAAAGAGGTAAGTTAGAAGATGGAACGTTTGGAAAATTATTTTAGTGCTTGGGTTCTTCAATATCGGGCGTGGATTATTGCGGTGACACTAATCGTGTTAGTTGTGGCTGGCAATGGCTTGCGTTACTTGGGGTTTGATACCGATTACCGTGTTTTTTTTGCCGCCGATAACCCGGAGTTGTTGGCGTATGATGCGGTGGAAAAAACCTATACCAAGTTTGATAACGTGTTTATTCTGCTGGCACCAAAAAACGGCGATATCTTTCAGCATGACGTATTAAAATTAACAGAAGAAATAACCACAGATGCATGGCAAATCCCCTATTCTAGACGGGTCGATTCGTTACAAAACTTTCAACATACCTACGCAGAAGACGATGATTTAATCGTTGAGAGCCTGTATGAGGAGTCGACTACCCTACAAGCGAACGATATTGAAAAAATAAAGCAAATAGGCCTGTCTGACCCGTTGTTAGTGAAGCGCTTAGTCTCAGCTGATGGGCGCGTCACAGCGTTGAATATCACCATCGAATTTCCAAAAGTCTCACCCGATGCGGAACTAAGAGATGTTGTGGCTAAAACGCGTGAGATGGTCGCTCTTTATCAAGAAAAATACCCAACAATCGATATCTATACCACGGGAATTTCGTTATTAAATAATGCCTTTGTTGAGGCGGGAGAAAATGACCTTACCTTTCTTGCCCCAATCAGCTTGCTATTAATGTTTATTATCACGCTGGTTTTGCTGCGTAGCGTAAGCGCGGTTGTTGGCATTACTTTGGTGGTGATTTTTTCTGATGTGATCGCATTAGGGTTAGGCGGTTATGCGGGGATTAAGCTTACTCCGGCATCAATCTCGTCGGCGCAAATGATTATGGTGTTAGCGGTGGCAAACAGCGTGCACCTACTAGTGACATTTATGTATAGCATTCAGCATAAAGTAGCCAAGCGGGACGCCCTATTAGAAAGTATTAGGATTAATTTTCATCCAATATTTTTAACCAGCGCTACGACGATAATCGGGTTTTTATGTTTAAACTTCAGCGAGTCGCCACCGTTTAATGATTTGGGCAATTTAGTGGCTGTGGGTGTGTTCATATCATTTTGCCTTTCACTGACATTTTTGCCTGCAATTATCAGTTATATGCCAGTGCGAGTAAAAGCAGCGAATGATATTTCGGTGGAACGTTTGGCCAAGTTCTCTCGGTTCGTTATTCGTCAGCAGAATGTTATTTTAGTGCTTTCTGTGCTGGTGGTGGCTGCGGCGGCCTATGCGGCTAGTTTCAATAAACCAGAAGAACAATTTTTAAAATACTTTGATGAATCTGTGCAATTTAGAGTGGATTCGGATTTTGCCAATCAATCGGTTGGTGGTTTGTTCCAGCTGTCGTATTCTCTGCCGGCTAAAGGCAAGGGCGGGATAAGTGACCCACAATACCTTAAGAACCTGGACGGTTTTGCGCAGTGGTTAAAATCACAACCAGAAACGATTAATACCTATGTGCTTAGCGACACCATGCGTCGTCTTAATATGAACATGCATGGCGATGACCCTGCTTGGTATAAGCTGCCAGACAGTAGGGAGCTAGCGGCACAGTACTTATTGCTGTATGAAATGTCGTTACCGTATGGCCTAGACTTGAATAATCAAGTAAATATTGATAAATCCGCGACACTCTTGGTGGTTGGGGTTAAGGAAATGAGTAATGTCGAGCTGCTCAATTTTGAACAGCGAGCAGAGGCTTGGATGCAGGCTAACTTGCCAGCGAGCATGCAAACAGTTGGTACGGGATCCATGCTGATTTTTTCTCACTTAACAGAGAAAAACATAAAAAGCATGTTGAGTGGGTCGCTGTTAGCCTTACTGCTTATTTCGCTTATTCTTGTTTTTGCACTGCGCTCAATTAAGATCGGTCTTTTAAGCTTAATACCCAATTTAGTGCCGGTTGTGATTGGTTTTGGCCTGTGGGGATGGCTTTACCAAGACGTTAATATGGCGCTAGCATCCGTGGTCAGTATGACGCTGGGTATTGTGGTCGATTATACGGTACATTTCCTTAGTAAATATTTACGTGCTAAGCGTGAAAAGGGCTATAGCACAGAGGATTCCATTGCCTACGCGTTTA
>JBLIAQ010000133.1:0-5111 GCA_047634535.1 Cycloclasticus sp. | reverse complement strand
TTATTGCTTTAGCCGGTAGCTTCCATGCGGCAAATATAAATACAAGAGCAATAATACCCACAACGACCACAGCTGGGACAGTATCCAGCAACGACGCGTATTGTTCTACGCCGGTGTTTGCTAGTGTCGCTTTACCAGCGCCTATTTTGTCGAACAAAAAGGTTTTTTCCAGTACTGAGTACGCTAATGTAAAAATAAGAGCGCCAGCTAATCCGCCAACGACGAAGAATACAGCGTCTCTTCTACCCGCACCCATCGCAACGATTCCCGTTCCTGGACAAAAACCAGAAATAGCCCAGCCCGCTCCCATAATAGCGCCGCCAATAATCACACCGACGTAAGCCGTTTTCACGCTCAGATGAGCGCTTTCTATCAAACCAAGGTTCATTAAAACAAATAACGATAAACTGCTTAAACCTATGGCTAAGAGTATTGCTTTCATCAGGTGAAAGTTCCTGAGGCGAAGCATATCAATAATAATTTGCGGATTGGCTGCACCGGCTTTTTGTAAAGAAAAACCAAATAATAAACCAATAAAAATTGCTAATAAAATATCCATCTTAATTCCCCTTTCTGTACATAAATAGTGCAATAGGAACCGCTAATAAAAAAGCGCCTATGGTAAATAGGTATCCACTTAATGAAGTCTGCATAATGCCACTCATCATGTGTCCACTGGTACAGCCTCCGGCTAAACGCGAGCCAAATAAAACCAGGGCTCCTCCGGTAAACGTCATCAGGTAACGTTTTGTTTTTGACCGACCAAAGTTTGCACACCAGACTTCCGGTAATTCATCTTCGTCTTTAGCTGCTGACTTGGATTGAAGTTTGGAACCTAAAAACCCTCCGGCAATCATGGCCAGTACAAAAATAAAGCCATAATTTATTGGGTTAGCTATATTTTTAGCGTACTTGCCGTCACTTTTATTCAGGTATTCATTTTTGCTTGAGTAAGCACCAGCTGACGTTGTATTCTTTACAGCGACCTCGCTTGAAAATAAATTCCAAACAATTCCATCAAAAATGACGAATTGTGTCGAAACGCCAATTGGCTTGACCAGTGCTACGGCGAGCAAAAAAGAAAGGCCTAGCGCAAGCCCGCTAACCGTCCAATGCCATTGTTTTTGATACAAAATATTCTTCATAACGATCTCCTATATAATTTTATTGTATAAGCTAATGCCAAACTAACTATACAACAAAAGGATATGAAAATAGAAGTTTTTTAAACCAAGGTTATTTTGCCCATAACGGCTATCAATCGATAGAATTAAACGTAGCTTCCGTATGCACGACTAAGGTGTTTAAATGTTGATATTGACCTTGGCCAGGTCACGCCAATCGGTTGTGTATTGACTTGAGCGGTTAATCGGTACCGATTGTTGAAGCGTTTTGTTACCGCTGGCGGCAAAGCTTATACGCTTATCAAAACGTTGATTGATTTGATCCAGGGTTTGCATTAATTTATCACCCCGATGGCTATCGGTTTTCTCAAATAAATCCTGTTGCCTGACTGGTGTTGCCTGTCTGCTATCGATATCACCCAAACTAATACCAGCCTGCTGATATTGATAACCTGCTTTATAAATAGCATCCAGTAAGCCTCGGACTACTTTAAGCAACTCTCGGCTGTCCTGTGTGGCGGACTTTAATTTATAACTGGCTGAGTTCGAATACCGTGTGAGTGGGTCAAATGGGCTGGTACGGATAAAAACAGTGACCTCCCTGGCGTAACCTTGTTGAGCTCGTAGTTTTTCGGCGGCCCTTAAACAAAAAACACTGAGTGTTTGAGCGAGTTCTTGCTGTTCGGTTAACCGGTGTTTGAAACTTCTGGAACAAATGATTTGTTGTTTCGGTTTTTCGGCTTCACCAAAGGGCATAACAGGTGCACCCTGTAATTCTTGCACGGTATGCGCCAACGTTATATTAAAATGTTTTCTGATCGCTGCTATTGATTGAGACTGTAATTCCCACACGGTATGAATTCCCAGTTTATTCAATCGTTCGCTGAGTCGTCGGCCCACCCCCCAAACTTCAGCAACGGGCGTTATTTGCATAATTTTCTTACGCCGTCCAGGATCACTTATATCAACTACACCACCTGTTTTAGGCCATTTTTTTGCCGCATAATTGGCCAGCTTTGCCAGGGTTTTAGTCGGGCCAATACCCACGCCAACGGGTATACCCACCCAGCGTGACAAGCTGTTTTTCATCTCCAGGCCCAACTCGGCAGGGTTCATGTTATGGCGATCTAAATTGACAAATGCTTCATCTATCGAATACACATCCACGTTTGCCGAAAAAGCCGTCAAGCTATGCATAATCCGCGCGGATAAATCTGCATACAAGGGGTAGTTAGATGAAAAAATCTGGATATTATGCTGCTCAATCAAGTGTTTCACCTGATGCACGGGCACCGCCATTTTTATCCCCAAGTCTTTCACTTCCTGGCTACGAGCAACGATACATCCATCATTATTACTGAGTACGGCAACGGGTTTATTTTTTAAATCAGGACGAAATAATCGTTCGCAGCTGACGTAAAAATTATTGCAATCGACAAGCGCTATATTTACCGGCTGTTTCATCGAATATAGACGCTATTTAGAAGATTTTAGACGTTGTGAATAACACTGGTCACGACGCCCCAAATAACCATATCAACTTCTTCTTTGAGGGGGATATCAGGATAGTCAGGGTTCTCCGCTGCGAGCACTAGTTTTCCCTCTTTTGAGCGTAGTCGTTTAACGGTTAATTCACCGTCTAATGCACAAACAACAATTTTCCCCACGCGTGGGTTAACTGAACGGTCAACGACAAGAACATCGTCGGGGTGGATACCTGCACCCAGCATGGATTCGCCCTGTGCGCGCACAAAAAAGGTCGATGCTGGCTTATTGATAAGTAACTCATTCAGGTCCAATCGTTTTTCAATATAATCATCGGCTGGTGACGGAAAACCAGCAGCGACACTGCCTGCAAAGAATGGAATAGATGGTACAGGACTGTCTAAATCAGGGAAAAAAACATCTGGATGGTCGAGTTCCTTGCCGGCCAGCTGTTTTTTCTTGTAATCGAGTAACTGCGTAACGGTAGCCACTAAACTATCTGGAATTCTAATCGCTCTGGTAGCCTCACCATACGGCGACGTACCTTTTTTACGTCCTGCGCCGGCGCGTGCTCCACCTCTTTTGGATGTTTTTTCTGTCATTTTACAGAGTGCCTTATTACTTATTTATTGATTAGTGTACAGCAATCAAATAGCAAAAAACAGGGCTTTGAAGTTATCCACGGAATCTGTGGATAACTTCGTGGAAAAGTACAGGGGAAGTGAAAAATCGGAGTGCCAACGGTAGCTTAGAAAAAACGGTCATTTTTTGAACAGTAAATCACCCTATGGAGTGTAATTTATGACCTTATGCTCTTGAATCCCCAAGCCTTCCACTTCTGCAATAATGCGATCATTTTCATTGAGGAAAACTGGCGGTTTCAATCCAATGCCTACTCCTTCGGGTGTACCGGTAAATATCAAATCACCAGCTTGTAGACTCATAAACTCATTAATATAACTCACTAGTTTTTTCACCGAATGGATCATTTTGTTGGTGCTACTAGATTGCATGCGTTGGCCATTAACGTCTAAATGAACCGCGCATGATTGGTATTGCTTAAACTCATCTAAAGTAACAAAGTATGGACCTATTGGCGCGAAGGTGTCCGCGCTTTTACCCTTTAGCCATTGCCCACTGCGGTGTTTTTGAAAGTGCCTTTCCGAAACGTCTATACCCGTACAAAAACCAGCAATATGCGCTTCCACCTCATCTTCGGAAATATATTTAGCCGTTTTGCCGATGATGACTACCAATTCAATTTCCCAATCGACCTGGGTAGCGTTCTTGGGGCGCTCGATGGGGTCAAATGGGCCATTCAGTGAGCTAACCGCTTTGGTAAACAGCACAGGCTCTTCCTGTTGCTTTGACCCGGTTTCTTTAATGTGTTCATCGTAATTGAGTCCTACCGCGATAATTTTACCGGGACTAAGTAATGGCGCTCCAATGCGGATCGGCTGCTCGACAATGGGTAAGGTAGCAATATTTATTTCGCTTAACTGTTGTAAACCGTCGGCTGCTAGAAAAGAGGATGAGATGACGCTACAAATACCCTCTAATGAACGGATATTATTATTCTTATCGAGTATCGCGGGTATTTCTTGCCCAACAGGGCCAACGTTTAATAATTTCATAAAACCAGAGACCTATAGTGATAGTTGTAAGCTAAGTTG
The DNA here is from genome assembly GCA_047634535.1 of Cycloclasticus sp. Lineage (GTDB taxonomy): Bacteria > Pseudomonadota > Gammaproteobacteria > Methylococcales > Cycloclasticaceae > Cycloclasticus. The sequence continues at coordinate 829 of JBLIAQ010000133.1, read as the reverse complement.
CTTTTGCTACTATAGCCCAGCGTTATTGTTAAATAAAATTAAAAATAATCGGGGCAATGATATGAGCGACACAATCACCGTAATGATTAATTCTAGCCTTTTTATAAACCGCGTTTTGTTTTAAATACACTTTATAATTGCACGATGAAATTGAAACGACTTCTGCTATTTAGTGGCTTTTTTTACGCCTTATTGCTAAGCGCAAATATAATGGCCAAACCACAGCGCGTCGTATCGTTGAATTTATGCGCCGACCAGTTATTGATGGAGTTATTACCACCTGATCGGCTGGTCGGAATAACCCAATTAGCCGCCGACTCTGGTGCTTCTTATTTGTATCAAAAGGCCGCTAATTTTAACCAGCATAGCAGTCGTATTGAAGAGATCATGGCGCTGAAACCAGATTTAATTATTGCCGGCCAGTTTACTTCACAGCCGACTAACCAGTTGCTTGAGAGTTTAGGTTATAGAGTCATCAGGCTAGGCCTGCCGGTTACCGTAAACGGCATATTCCAGCAAATTAACTTTTTGGGCGAACAAACAGGTCAGTCTGATCGGGCTGCAGAGCTTATTGCAAAAATGCAGCGAGAGTTGAATGCGCTCGCAGCAGCGCGTGATAAAAGAAACTTACGGGCGGTGGTTTATTACGCCAATGGCTTCAGCGCCGGGCAGCATACCATTGTGAATGAAATTTTAAATTTGGCGGGATTTAAGAATATAGCGGCTGAGTTAAACATCGATCATATCGCCCCGCTTTCCTTAGAGACGCTAATCGCCTCAAACCCTGATATTCTGCTATTAGGCAGACTGGATGAGAATACCGATTCGC
>JBLIAQ010000132.1:0-5135 GCA_047634535.1 Cycloclasticus sp. | reverse complement strand
AAGGCGTCGTTTCCAGAGGAGGTTCGTAGATGGGCTGGTCAGCACCATCCGTCATAGTGACGGACAGTGATCCTAGTTCTTGTAGAATTGTTTCAATTAATGGTGCGAGTACGGGGCTGGTTTCAACGCTCAGCTGTTGCCATGGCATTGGTGTTATAGCCCGAGTTTTTTTTCTAAATAATGGATATTGTACGTACCAGAAGCAAAATCTTTATCGACGACAATATCTTTCAATAAATCAATATTGGTATGGATACCGTCAATGACCGTTTCGTTAAGCGCGGTTTTAGTTCGAGCCAGCGCCGACTCACGTGAATTACCGGAAGCGATTAGTTTTCCAATCATCGAATCATAGTACTGTGGAACGGTATAGCCATTGTAAATATGACTGTCGAAGCGGATACCTGGGCCGCCTGGAATGTGCAATTGGGTGATCTTGCCCGGTGATGGCATAAACGTTTTTGAGTGTTCTGCGTTGAGCCGACACTCGATAGCGTGCCCGCTGATTTTAATATCGTCCTGGCTGTAGCCAAGAGGCTCGCCGGCGGCAATTTTTAATTGTTCTGCGACAATATCAACGCCCGTAACGATCTCAGTAATGGGGTGCTCTACCTGAACGCGGGTATTCATTTCAATGAAATAGAACTCGCCTTTTTCATATAAAAATTCAAATGTGCCTGCGCCGTAATAACCGATATCAGCACAAGCTCTAGCGCATCGAGAACCAATTTCCTGCCGGACTTCTTCCGTTATACCAATGGCTGGCGCCTCTTCAATGACCTTTTGATGTTTACGTTGGGTAGAACAATCGCGTTCGCCTAGATGAATCGCATTGCCGTGTTTGTCGGCGAGTACCTGGAATTCAATGTGACGAGGTGTTTCGAGGAATTTTTCCATGTACACCATATCGTTACCAAAGAAGTTATTCGCTTCGGTTTTGGTTAGTGAAATAGCATTCAGCAAAGCGGCTTCGGTATGGACGACGCGCATGCCACGCCCACCGCCACCACCAGCGGCTTTAATGATAATGGGATAGCCAATTTCTCGCGCAATTCGAATATTTCTTTCTTTGTCTGAGGTTAAAGGACCATCAGAACCCGGTACGCAAGGCACATTGGCTTTTTTCATGGCCGCAATGGCGGACACTTTGTCACCCATTAGGCGAATCGTTTCGGAACGCGGTCCAATAAAGGTAAAACCACTTTGTTCAACGCGTTCAGCAAAGTCGGCATTTTCCGACAAAAAGCCATAACCGGGGTGGATGGCTTCGGCGTCTGTAATCTCTGCAGCACTGATAAGCGCCGGCACGTTAAGGTAGCTTTCTGTGGATGATGGGCCGCCAATACAAACGGATTCATCTGCCAGGCGTACGTGCTTTAAGTCCCTGTCGGCAGTGGAATGTACGGCAACGGTTTGAATGCCGAGCTCGCGGCAAGCGCGCAAAATACGTAAAGCAATTTCGCCGCGGTTGGCAATAAGAATTTTATCGAACATATGTCTCTCGTCGAAAGGTAAAATTTAAAACGCTATTATTCGATGACGAATAAAGGTTGGTCGAACTCAACTGCCTGGCCATTTTCAGACAGGATTGATTTAACGACGCCAGAAGCATCAGATTCGATCTGATTTAGAATTTTCATCGCTTCGATGATGCATAACACGTCACCTTTTTGGACCGTTTGGCCGATGCTGACAAACGCCGGTGCGCTTGGAGCGGGTGAGGCGTAAAAGGTGCCCACCATGGGCGACTTTACAACGTGGCCCGATACCTCTGCAGGTGCTTTAGGTGTAACAGGTTGAGGTGTGGCACTAGCCGTAACGGCAGGAGCAGCGGCTTGCGTAACCACTACGGGCTGGCTGGATGAATAACGATTGATACGTACCGACTCTTCACCTTCGTGAATTTCGATTTCAGCGATATCGGATTCTTCGATCAGCTCAATGAGTTTTTTAACTTTTCTTATATCCATAATTAATCTCTTATTGGTTGTTCTATTAAAGTGATAGCGGCAAGCAAAGCTAATTCATAGCTTTTTGGACCAAAGCCACAGATAACGCCCTCGGCAATATCTGAAAAATAAGACTGTTGACGAAACGATTCGCGAGCATGAACATTAGATAAGTGCAGCTCAATAAAGGGGGTGTCGCTGGCCAATAAAGCGTCACGCAAGGCCACGCTGGTATGGGTAAAGGCGGCAGGGTTTAATAAAATGAAGGCGACGTCGTTTTGTTTGCTTTGTTGCACTGTATTGACCAGATCGTGTTCAGCATTACTCTGGTAAAAACGTATTTGGTGATCGTGTTGTTTGGCGAGCCGAGTTAGGCTTGCCTCAATGTCAGCCAACGTTAATGCGCCATAAATTTCAGGCTCGCGCGTGCCAAGCATATTTAGATTAGGGCCGTTGATAACTGAAATAATTGCCATAACGTGTTAACTGTATATAAATAAAAATGGTTGCAATAAGCGTAACGATGATTTTGCCAAAGCCTGAGTTAAAAGTCTACAAAAATAGTTAGTTCGTGAAAGATAAAGACAAATATAAGCAAGTTAGGCGGAGTTAGTCTTTTGAAAGATGGGTGACCTGAAGAATTTTTGCTCGGCTAAGAATACCTATTTGGCGGGCTAATATCTGGCCTTTTGGGTCAATGATGACTGAAAATGGAAGTGCACCATGCGTGTTGCCGTATTGCCGAGCTAGATCAATTCCTTGCATTTCGGCAATCAGGTTTGGGTAATTGATATCCATTTCCATGGAAAATTGGCTAACCGATTCCTGGTCGTCTATGGCTACACCGACAAATTGCAGACCGAGATCGGCGTATTCCTTTTGTAATGCGATAAATTCAGGGATTTCTTTGCGGCACGGTGGGCACCAGGTGGCCCAAAAATTAAGCACAATAAACTTACCGTCCCACTCTTTAATGTTTCGAACATCGCCTTGAATATCAGGTAGAGAGAAATCAGGGCGCAATGAAATGCCGTTGTTGGAAGAATCAACCGTGTTAGCGCCCGACATACTGTTAACGGTTAGCAAAGCTACTGCGATAATCGCTGCAACAGAAATGACCGCGACGATCAGTAATCTATTTTTGTTCATGAATTAAAGCTCTTGTATTCGTTTTAAAAAAACAGTGGGTTCCATATAGCCAACTACGCGAGATCGCTGTAATTCAATCGAGTCCGGCTTGAAAAAAAGAATGGCTGGAGGACCAATCAGTGAAAAAGCATTCAACAAAGATCTGTCTTCATCGTCATTCTTTGTCACGTCGGCTTGTAATAATACGGTGTTTTTTAATGCCAGCTGTACGCGAGGGTCAGTAAACGTAAATGCTTCCATTTCCTTACAGGAGATGCACCAGTCGGCGTAAAAATCGAGCATCACGCGTTGATCGTTTTTAGCTGCAATTTTTAGTGATGCATTTAGTTCACTGAGGGTCTTTATTCTTTTGAAGCTGAGCGTTGCATGTGGGCTGCGTTGTTCTGCGATATTTAAATTAGCTAGTGGTTTTAGCGGGTTTGTTCCGCCTGCGCTCGCGCCTAGCAGTAAAATAATGCCGTAAATTAAAAAAATCACCCCCAGTCCTTTGGTGAATTTTAGCCAGCCCGCTGCCTGTTCTGGCAATCGGTCGAGTGCTTTTAGGTAAATAGCACAGACGATCAGTAAGCCCGCCCATAATGTCAACGTCACCGCTGGCGGTAAGATCCGTTCCACCAGCCAAATGGCCACGGCGATCAGCAATACGCCAAAAAAGTACTTGATCGGTTCCATCCAGTGCCCGGCTTTGGGCAGAAATTTACCGGCTGATACGCCGATAATGACCAGCGGAATCCCCATGCCGATACCGAGTGAAAATAATGCAAAGCCGCCCAGAGTCGCGTCACCTGTTTGGCCGATATAGATCAGAACGCCAGCGAGTGGTGCGGCAACGCAGGGTCCCACTATCAGTGTGGATAAAATACCCATTACCGCGCTACCCAACAAAGAACCGTGTTTCTGGTGTTGCGATAGATTGGATAATTTACTCTGCAGCGCCGCGGGTAATTGCAGCGTGTACAGGCCAAACATCGAGAGGGCCAATAAAACAAAAATGACGCTGAACGAACCGAGTATCCATGGGTTTTGAAAAGTAGCCTGTAAGTTACTACCAAACAGACCAGCTAATACGCCGAATAAGGCGTAGGTGCAGGCCGAGGCAAATACGTAGCTGAACGACAGGTAAAACGCTTTTCGAGTAGTTAGGTTCTTTCCGTGCCCTATGATAATACCCGACAAGATAGGAACCATGGGAAAGACGCAGGGGGTAAAAGAAAGCAATACGCCAAAGCCGAGGAAGGTTAGACAGATGAGCCAAAGGGCGTCGCTGACCAAAGAATTTGAAATTTGATCTTGCTCGGATATGATTTCGGCGGTGTTAACCGGCGAGGGGGTATGACTATTGGTGCTAATTGGTTTTAGAGTTAGCGTTACTGTTTTGTTCATGGGCGGATAGCAAACGCCGATATCTGCACAGCCCTGAAAACCAACGTCAAACGTTAGCTTAGTGGGTTCTGTGATGGGAGATGCCAATAACAGAGTGAGCGCTAAGTCGCCGTAGTAAACGATGGTATCACCAAAAATTTCATCCGTTTTCTGTACGCCGACGGGAAATGTCAGTGCCTGTAATTGAATATCTGAGGGTTGGCTCAAAACGACCTTTACCTTATCCCGGTACAAATAGTAGCCGTCTGCAATCCGCCAATTTAAGCTGATCTGTTGCGATTCGTTTACCTCAGCAAAGAAAGCAAACGCTTCGTCCGCTTCGAGCAATGAGTCCGTAGAGGTATCGTTGTTAGCCCCGCCGAATAACCCCCTAAGAGCATTAATCGGGGTGCCGTTTAATATCGAACTACTACTCTGGTTATTAAGGGTATTACTTTCCGCAGCTGCAAAGCTTACGGGCAGCGTCAGGCAGAGAAAAAAGATTATAAAAAAGGAGGTAAATGCTGCTCTGTACATGGGTTGATCCATTTTAGCTAGTAGGGTGAATTTTGAATGATAAAGGCAGCAATAGTTTTTGTGAGTTAAGTTATCCGTCGTTTCATTATAGCCCCTTGTCGTTATTGGGAAAAAGTTGATTTTGATCTGATGGTCGTT
>JBLIAQ010000131.1:0-5147 GCA_047634535.1 Cycloclasticus sp. | reverse complement strand
AAACCATCCATTGAGCGGCTTCTATTTCAGCTGACATATTGGCCAATTTATGACCGATCGCCTGAAATTTACCAATCGGACGACCTGAAATAATGCGTTCGTGTGCGTAACGGTTCGCTTCTTCAAACGCCGCTTTAGCCATACCAAGACAGTTAGCCGATACACCGACACGATTTTCCATTAACGATTCTAGAATAACGGGGTAGGTGCCTTCTTCTTCACCCAGCAAGTTTTCATCCGGAATAAATAAATCCTCGATAAAGATCAAACCCGTTTCTGAAGCGCGTATGCTTTCTTTAGCCAACTTTTGAATAACGACATTCTCAGACGGTAAATCAACAATAAACATACTGATGCTATCGGCGCTTAGCTCTGGTGAAGTTCGAGCCGCTAGTAGCATAAAATCGGCCATCGGCGCGTTGGTAATATATAGCTTACTACCATTAATAAGATAACCGCCGTCGACCTTTTTAGCTTGCGTCTTAAGCGCGCGTATATTTGAACCACCGTCTGGTTCACTCAATCCAAAACAGGATACTTTTTCACCCGCCATCGCTGGTTTCAGGTATTTTTCTTTTTGCGCGTCAGTTCCAATACGCCAGATCGGCCAAATACCGAGATGACTATGGGCCGACAATGAGGAAGCAAAGGCCTGACAGACACGACTGGTTTCTTCTCGAATAATACAATCGGCTATTTTATCAAAACCACCGCCGCCATCTTTTTCGGGATAACGAGCCGCAATAAGCCCCATTTCTCCCCACTTTGGAAACAGTTCACGCGGAAAAATCTCGCTATCATCAGCTTCTCTCACAAGAGGAGCCAGTTCAGTTTCGGAGAAACGTCGTACCGTTTCACGAAGTAATTGATGTTCTTCTGAAAAGCTAAAATTCATAGGTTTTTTCCATTATTGATGCGTCGTTGATAAGGATCATCGGGTTTTAATATATAACTAACAATCGTTAGAAATATAACAACAATACTGCCTTTAGTAAAGGCGTTATAGCGATCAAGTTGAAACAGCAAAGTAAAATCGCTGCCTGTTTAAAATATCCGTAATTCATTGTTTGAAAATAATTAATAAATCAAATTAAAACTGATCTGGATCAGGGAGAGGCAACCATATTTAAGGATAATTTACCCATCAATATATTTTGACTCGGTCATTGAGTCATCACCTAGGAGAAATGGGTATGAAACAGAATTTGGATGATTTAATTGATTTCAAAACAGGCCGACAAAAACGCTTAATTTATTCAGATCCCGATATCTACCAGCAAGAATTAAAAAATATTTTTGCCCGTTGTTGGCTATTTCTTGCCCACGATTGCCAATTAAAAGAACCCGGCGATTTTATCCGCACTTTCATGGGTGAAGATGAGGTTCTGGTCGTCAGGCAGCAGGATAACAGCGTAAAAGCTTTTTTAAATACTTGTACCCATAGGGGCAATCGGCTTTGCAAGGCCGATCACGGCAACAGCAAAACCTTCGTGTGCAATTATCATGGCTGGAGCTTTGCTCTTGATGGCCAACTAAGCAGCGTACCTTTGGAAGAGGCCGCCTATCACAACAAACTGGATAAATCTAAATTTGGCATGGCTGAAGTCGCCCAAATAGCCAGTTATAAAGGTTTAATATTCGCTACCTTTGATAAGTCAGCACCCAGTTTAGAAGACTACTTAGGTGAAATGAAGTGGTATTTAGATATCTGGCTTGATGCGATGCCTGAAGGTACTGAGCTAATCGGCACGGCGATGAAAGTTGAATTGCCGGTTAATTGGAAATTAGCCGTCGAAAATGTATCGGGTGATGGCTACCATCTGGGCTGGGCACACGCTGGTGCGATGACGGTTACAACCAGTATGGATTTATCCGGCCTAAGCGTTGGTAATTCGGACGTGAATAATTCTGAAGCCGTTTCAGTAGCCGGTCTTAATGGCCATACGGTACTAGCTGCACTGGATGGGTTATCAGGTTACGCCTTCTACCCGGAGCCAAAAATTGCGGTTGATTATTTACAACAAAATAGGCCTACAGTTATTGATCGTTTAGGTGAATATCGCGGAGAAAACATGTGGGGATCGCAAATTAATTTAACCGTATTCCCAAACCTACAGATGCTACCAGGGCTTAACTGGTTCCGAATTTACCACCCAAAGGGTCCTGGAAAATTTGAAATGTGGACCTGGGCGATGGTCGACAAAGAAATGCCCGATGAATTGAAGCAAAAAATTCTAAATAACGTAAGCCGCACATTTGGCCCCGCCGGTTTATTTGATAACGATGATGGCGACAACTTACAGGCGGCAACTGAACAAAGCCGCGGCTGGGTGTCCCGACAAATGGATATTTATACCAATATGGCACTGGACGGCGGACATACCCGCGATAAGATGCCTGGCGTGGTCAGTGAAGGCCTGGTATGCGAACAAAATCAGCGCTATGTTTATCGCCGCTGGTTAGAGATGATGAGCGCAGACAATTGGTCGGATGTGCCGTCATATAACAACCTGCAAGAAGCAAGAGCAACGGAGGCTAAATGATGAATGGCTCAGCAGTTTCGAATGATATTTATTTAGACCTGCAACGGCAGTTATACCAGGAAGCAAGGCTACTGAGCGCCGAGCAATATGATGATTGGTTATTACTAGTGTGCAATGATATTCAATATGAAATGGAAGTTCCACAACGGCGTTTCAGAGAGGATAAGTCACGAAGCAGGGCGCCTGTTAAAACCCCCATATTCAATGACGATATGGCGTCAATACTCATGCGAATAAATCGCTTTAAAACTGGGTTTGTGTGGTCTGAAAACCCTATTAATGCAATCAGACATATTGTGAGCAATATCGAGGCATTCCACACGGATATACCTGAGCAATATTTAGTTTATTCAGTCGTAGAAGTACACCGCAGTCGCTTGGACTCTGAGCGTAAGCGATTAACCGCAGGGCGAAAGGACCTGTGGAATAAAACCGAAACGGGCTATAAGCTGCTAAACCGAACGGCAACTCTTGATGATAGCGTCGTACTGGACAGCAATATCAATTACTTTTTTTGATGGCGTTTTGATAATATTATCTGCACAGTAAAAACCGCCCTTAATGGGCGGTTTTTTATTAACGCTAATATCAAACGGGGTAAGCGATATACCTTGGGAGCACATTGGTATCGGTCACCGCCTTACGCTGAATAAATAAGACCTTTTCACCGTCAATGGCAATAATATCTTCATAACGCCCTACACACAGAATTTTCGTTTGATTAGTATCGTTCTGGGTGTAATAAATAGAAAAATTATAATTTGCCTGAAAACTATTTTCTCCCAGAGCGACAATCGACATTAATTGTGTAAAGTGCCTCGTCCTATAGTGTTCGGTCGAATCATCTTGAATTTCAACAACCTGCGTCACTCGATCTTGTAGACGCTCATAACAATCATCAAGCATAAAAGCGATAGGGAAGCCCCTACGTTCGTTTTCTTCGGCGATAAACGTATAGCTGCCTCGTTGACTAAAACAGCTCAGCCAGGCTTTCATATCCAGCTTATCAAGCGCACAAATATAGTCTCTATTTAAATTTTCTATGCTATGAATAATATTAGCTTTGATATCACTCATGATTCAGCCCTCACGAACCCCATTCTTTTCCGATAGTGTTCCCAGCGTGGTAAATTGCCAGACTCATCGTTTTGCGCGACCTCAAGAGCTAGTTTATATTCATCCTTCACACCTTTTTGAAAACTAGCGTTACCCGGAGTTTTATTACCTTTATCAATACGCGAAAAGATAGCGGCATCTTCCAGACTAATTAAACCGCAAGGACCTAATAAATTACTGGATTGACGAATGCGATGTCTGACCATTTCCTCATCATCGTCTTCATGAGAGAAATATGCGTAGTGAACCTCTATACCTTTTGGTCCTTTAGGGAAGGCATAGCGTATGTTCAACATATCCATGTGTTTACTGAATACGGTCAATGGAAAAGACATGAGCACTAACGAACCACTGCTTGTACTGGTACCTTTGAAATCGATAATAGAGCCGTCTTTTAATCCATCAACCTCGTCAGGCATTTTGAGTTCTGACTGGAAGGCTAGATGCCCATTTTCAGAGACAATCTGAGTGCCATGACCGCCTTGCCAGTTTAGTAAAGCAAACGCTTTGTGCAGTAATGGCGCGTGGTACCCATCATTGTCACAATATGCTTTCCAGTTAGAATCGTATAATACCTTCTGATAGCCGATAAGTTTTAAACGGCCATCTCCACCAAGAATTCGGCTCAGCGGTTCATAGAAGCTTTCACCGAGATATTCTTTTAACGGTGGCGTTTTATCGCTCATAGTGACAAAAAACAGCCCATAGAATTCTTCCATACGTAGCTGTGGAAGCGCAAAGTCATCTTTATTAAAACTTGGCGAGAATTCACGACTATTTGGACAGCCGACCAATTCGCCTTCAAGACTGAAGAGCCAACGATGATAAGGGCACTCAAATTCTTTTTTATTACCCGAACTCTCTGTAACTAGCGATGTCCCTCTGTGAGTACAGGTGTTTTGAAAAACCCGAATCTGACCATCTTCACCGTGAACCGCAAAAATGGGCATTTCACCTAATTCTGCTGCCTTATAATCACCAGGGTTCGGTATCTCGGCCCGATGCACGATGGGATGCCATTCTTCACCATAAAAAATCGTTTCTAATTCTTTAGGCCACAGTTCAGCCATTTCAAAAACCGCTTTGGGTATTTCATTATATTTTGCTGGCCATTCAAGCAGTGGCTCACTTTTATTTATTGTTGACATAGATAATATCCTCCATAAGTTACTAAGCTGCATACTCACCAAATAGTGCACTTCATGGATAGAATACCTATTCTTGTTTTTACTAAATTGATATAGCTCAATATTTGCTTCAATACTTACATTAGCACCTGATAATATTATTTCTATTTAACATAATATACATTATACGAAGTTATAAAATACACAAGGTAAGGCTGTACCAGGGCTAAGAAGGAACGTTAAGTAACTATCAGGGAAATAACTTCCCTACGCTCATATAACGTTTTGGAGAGCTTAAACGCTCGATCTCATGTTTTAGCCTGGTGTTCTCTTCAGCACGAAAATCAATCGTCATCAGCAG
>JBLIAQ010000130.1:0-5151 GCA_047634535.1 Cycloclasticus sp. | reverse complement strand
GGGTGGTGGGGTTTTTGTCAAATACGCTCAAGGGTAACATTAGACAAACCAGAAGCAACAGTAGCAGGCTGATTGGTTTTAGGCTGTCAGCGGTACCCCAGGTCGGCTGGTAGGGCGCGTTGGCAAAGGCTAAAGCCATCCAGCTTAATGCTATAAAAATACTGAGTGAAAATAATATTTTGAATAAATTTTCACCGAGGGCGCGGACAAAAAATGTGCGTAATGGGCTACCGGATACAATCCAGTGCATGGCAAGAAAAAACAAACACGCCACTATTAAGTTTTCCATACTCATAAGCCTCTATAAAATAAAAAAACCGGCACTAATTATCAGTGCCGGTCTGTAAGGTATAACACAGGTTTATATATTTAATAGCGACAAGACTTATAAAGGTAGGTCTAGGCCGTAACCTTTTTTCTCGATACTGTGGCCAAAAATATCGCCGATATAATGCTCTTGCCCGATGGGTTTGTAATCCTCGCCGAAGCCGAGCTCTAGCAGCCAATTAGAGGGTGTTGCGCAATAGAAGGTGTAAAGTTTATCATTCGCGTGCATGCCTAACTGTAAAGCAACATCAATTCCTTTATTGCGGACGGCATCATGCGAGATACCAAGGTCATAAATATTGTCATACTCAAGCATTAGATGGTTGATGTTTTTTTCCATACCAGGCAAGCCAAACGCAATATTGTGCTGGCGGTCGTTACAGGTCATAAAAATGGGTTGGGCAACGGCGCCATTAGGCATTTGAAGACGGTATTCTACCGACCCCGATAAGCCGAGCAATTCGTAGAACTGGTAGGTCGCTTCATTGTTATCAGCTTTTATTAACGCGTGGCCAAGGCCCTGAGTACCGGTGGCAAATTTGCCGTACATAGGGCGAGAAGGGTGGAAAGGCTTCATAACGTCGACCTGCGGGCTCCAAAAAATTTCTGTTGGGATGCCGGAAGGGTCTTTAAGTTTTATTAGACCTAAAACGTGGCGTTCGCGAACTTCTTCTTCGCTGGCTATACGATACTCAATACCTGCGTCTGCAAATTTTTCTGCCATAGCGTGTAAATCTTTTTCAGTATCAACACGCCAACCCATATAGCACATATCATCCTCATCAGATTTGTGGATGGCTATACGGTGGTGGTGATTATCCATGCGTAAGAACAGGCAGTTTTCATCGGTGTCACTTGCAACCTCCAGTCCTATACACTGTGTTGCAAAGTCGTACCATTCATCCAGTTTAGTGGTATTAAAACCGACATAACCCAATTCTATAACCTTACTCATTTTTTTCTCCTAACGGTTTATATTAAATAAATTTTCTTAGTGCTATAGATAAACGTTCAAGCTTTTATTCATAAAAATATTTTGGTCAAGAATGATTTTCCGTTTAGCCAGTTTCAGTTCACCGTCTACTCGACGCAAGGTATCTGTTCGGTGACCTACCATGGTGTGCTCTTCGTCTTCATTCATATTACGCCGCACCGTGATGAGTGAATAAACGGTGAGCTCATTCGGATTGTCGCTTAGTTCAACTTCGATGTTAGTGACGATATGTGCGGCTCGTGTAGCGGGGTCTTCTGACCAGCAAGTACCCGTTTCAGTGCGCATAACGCGTTTTATAAGGTCGGGCATGCTGTCGTTATAGTAAGCCTGATCGTAAATCGTGGGTTCTTTGTAATTTTTACGATAGCGTTGGTAACGGTAGGGCATCCAGTAATGCACGTCGTCAGTTAGCATGGTGAGCCAGTCACGAAATTTTTCGCTGTCTTGTAAGCGCGCTTCACGATACAAAAATTGTTGTACTTCGTTGATTAGCTCGATAGATACGGAGGCAGGTTTGATTGTTTCTTGTACACTACTCATAATTTTCTCCTAAACAGTGGGTTTACCGGCGTATCGAGGCGTATATCGCGTAGGGATATCGCCCCATTTATCGGCATTCATCAAATCTGCCCAACGCTGGTAAAATTGTCGCTGATTGGCGTCATTGAACTGCCCAGCGTAAATCGTGCCTGGTAACTCTTCGTGTTCAATTTTTCTGTTAATGCCGCAACCGTAATGCAACTTTTCCTGGCGAGTCAGATAACCTTTATTAACTTGCGTGTTGCCTTCCCAGTTCTCACCGTCGTCCATTTCTAATACACCGGCGGGGTTAAACGTTTGCATACAGCCGATATTGATTTCCTGTTTAATTTCATCCGGCATGCTTTTATTGACGATAGTCCAGGTGCGAAGCTCCAGTTTTCTTGGGCCTCTCGGTAGCCATACGCGGAAGGTTTGAATGCCAGGTAAAAAAGAGCAGTTAGGAAACATGGATACAGAGGCAAGAGAACCATAAATGGTTGAGCGTAATTCCCCCAGGCGCTCTTTCATCTGTGGTTTTAATACGTTCTGCACGTACTCGGTCCATTTCGGACGGCCTAGAATGATAACGTCCGCATAACCATCGGTGCCAAACTCCCAACCGTGGCCATTAACGCTGGCGTGATAGGATCCTTCGGTAACGGCCTGGCCAAAACCTTCACCATTGTTCATCGCCTTAAGACCGGAATCATGGTTCCACAGAGCGTGATAAGCGTCACCAACAAAGTTTTCAACGCCAAACTTCCAGTTGGCATTGACGAAGGACTTGATGCCACCTCCGATGAATTCGGTACCGCTGCCATCGCCGTCGAGCATCATATCCAGATACCAGCGGAAATCACCGAGCCACTCCTCTAATGAGGGTGCTTCGTCGTCAAAAGTGGCAAATATCAAGCCTTTATAGGTATCTACGCGGGCCTGTTTTGGGCCCCATTTTTCTTTATCAATATCGCCTTTGTCATACACGTGCTCATTGGCGAGAGCACCAATTTTGCCATCTATGCCAAAACTCCAGCCGTGATAGTTGCAGGTGAAAGATCGAGTATTGCCATCATCGGCGTAACAAAATTTATTGCCACGATGTGGACAGGAATTCAAATAGACCTTGACGCTTTCATCTTTTTGGCGAGCGACGATAACGCCATCTTCACCCATATAGGTGGTATAAAAATCATTAACCTTAGGTAGCATCGAGTCATGAGCGACAAATTGCCATGCTTTGGCAAAAATCTGCTTTAATTCTTGCTCGTAGATGTCTTGATCCCAGAAGATGCGGCGATCAACCCAGCCTTCTTTAGTGTCGATATATTCATTGAAGTCGGTCTGCTTATTCATGATGGGTGATTTCTCCTGATAGAAATTAATGCTTTATTGTCTTTACCAATCCAATATTGTTGTAAGAATTGTATTACTATGCGTTGCAGGATTTTTTGATATAGATCAGTAAAATAGGAATTGAAGGAGGTTTGCTTTCCTCCACTGTTCTTGTTGCGCAATGTAAGCCTTTTGCTACAAGGTTTTAGCGCTAAGATCGAGAACTAAATCATCCTCATTACATTATTTTTGACGATTTAAAAAAGCCGGAGGTTTTGACCGTGGTACAGGTTATTCGAATAATTATAGCCAGCCTTTGTTTGTGTTTGTTAGCCTCAAACGTGGCATTAGCGCATGGTGTAGATGGCAATACAGAACGATTTTTACTCGCTAATGAAGGCGTGGCTATCGGGCCGTTTTTGTATATAGGCGCAAAACATATGGTCACGGGATACGATCACTTGCTTTTTCTAGTGGGTGTTATTTTCTTTTTGTTTCGCAAACGTGAAGTACTGCTATACGTCAGTTTATTTACCCTGGGACATAGCGTAACGCTATTGTTTGGCGTATTGAATGATATCGCCGTTAACCCTTATTTAATTGACGCTATTATTGGATTGTCCATCGTTTATAAAGGCTTTGATAACCTGGGTGGTTTTAACCGACTGCTCGGTTTTCAACCGAATACAAAAATAGCTGTGGCGGTGTTCGGTTTGTTCCATGGTTTCGGTCTGGCGACAAAAATACAAGATTTCTCGCTGCCTAAAACAGATTTATGGAAAAACTTATTAGCCTTTAATGTCGGCGTAGAGTTAGGTCAGTTTATTGCTCTGGTGTTTATTTTAATTGCGCTGAGTTTTTGGCGTAGGCACGCCAGTTATTATTCTTTTTCAACAGCAACCAATACATTGTTAATGTCCGGCGGATTCGTTCTGTTTGGCTATCAAATGGTCGGTTACTCAATCACAGGTTAAAACCTTATGAATAAAATAGAACATCCAATCCAGTCCACTAAAGCACTTGTTAAAGCCACGTTAGCCGCTATCTTGTTAGCGCTGGTGATTTTAATAACGGCTGTACTACCCGCTGAATACGGTATAGACCCAACGGGCCTGGGTAAAGTAATGGGCTTAATGGTGCTGGCTGCTCCTGCGGAGGAGTCTAGTGAAACAATGGCTGGAACGTGTGATGAGAGCGCGTATGAGCAGGATGACTCGATAACAATAGTCGTGCCCGCACAAAGTGGCCTGGAATATAAATTTTATCTGGAAAAAGCCGCGGTGCTAAATTATTCATGGCAGACCGATGGTGGCGTGCTGTATTTTGATTTTCACGGCGAGCCGAAAGGCGATAAAACGGGGTACTTCAAAAGCTTTGAAGAAGATACGGCTAATCAGCAAAAAGGCTCGCTCACCACTCCATTTGCCGGATCACACGGCTGGTACTGGAAGAATACAAGTCGCTCACCAGTAACGCTAGTGTTGAAAACGCAGGGTAATTATCAGGTTTTAGGCTTGAGATAAAATTAGGTTTGGCTTAAGCGGGTCGGTCCAAAAGGCGATTAAAGCTTAAAAAATACGGATAGGAATATGATGTCTTTAACTGGGCTCAAAATTTATACTAATTCGCTGCTTGGGTGTATTATTGAAATGGCCTAGTGTTGGATAAGTTTTAGTTATGAAGATGATACCCTCGATTACAACTTGTAACGCCAGCAAGCTTTTTATTTTAGTACTTTGCCTGCTCGTGTTCGACAGCGTTGGATCTGCTGACGTATACAAATATAAAGACGCGGATGGCAGGTGGCAATTTTCCGATACACCTAAAAAAGGATCGGTTGCCACTGCTCATCGTTCCTATAAAAGTGCTGCTGCACTAAATGCGCCTAAAAATTTTATTACGCTGCTGAATAAGAAATATCATCCGCAAAACCCAATTCAAAAAGCCACCCTCGCTGTGGTGACGGTAAAGACTGA
>JBLIAQ010000129.1:0-5180 GCA_047634535.1 Cycloclasticus sp. | reverse complement strand
TCAACTATTTCTTTGGCTTCACGTTTATTGAGGCCTAACTCATCAAATAGTTGTTCGGTTAAATCAGCTTTTGTTAATGACATTTTTTTATTCTCGTAGCTGAGCGTTAAATAGTGTTTTTAAATTTTTGAGTAGCTCAGTAATGAGCTCTTCAATCTCTGGTTCCGTTAGTGTCTTAGAATTATCCTGTAAAATCAAGCCTAAAGCGACACTTTTTCTACTCGTTTCTATACCTTTTCCCTGGTATATATCAAAAACAACGACTTCTTTAACGATTCCTTGTTGCTGGTAAATATAGTCGATGATTTCATTTACGTGCAGCTTTTCATCAACAATGAGCGCTAAATCACGTCTGACGGATGGATATTTTGAAATTTGCTCGAAAACGGGGATTGTTCGGGTTTGAATTAATGCTTGTTTCAATTCCACCAGGTAAACGGGTTTTTTTATATCAAATTCACTTTCTAACGACGGGTGAAGCAAACCTATAAAGCCAACCTGCTCACCTTCTTTATTAATTAACTCGGCCGTTTGCCCGGGGTGCAAGGCTTCGTGACTGGCCTTTTTAAATTGATAACCTAATGTTGAACCATTCAGTGCCAGAATTGCCTCAACGTCGTGTTTTATATCGTAAAAATCTATTGCTCTAGAAGCTTCGCCCCATTGCTCGGGTCGCGCTCTACCGGTTGCTATCAGTGATAACATTTGATCTTGCTGCAACTGCCCGTCTTTTATCGTAAATTTTAATCCTGTTTCAAAAAAGCGAACCGTTTCCTCGTTTCGTTTCAGATTGCCATCAACCGCTTTAAGCATGCCTGCCCATAGGGTCGTGCGCATAACAGACAGGTCTGATGAAATTGGGTTTTTGAGGCGATATAATTCGTCGTTAGGAGTAAGGCTTTTTAAAGCAGACTCGTCGGTAAAACTATATGTAATCGCTTCCTGATACCCCAGATCAACCAGTAAGTCCTTTATTCTATCTATGGGTTGTATTTTTTCTTCTACCGACACTAATGAACCTGAAATAGATAAACTATTTTGCGGTAGATTATCATAGCCGTACAAACGAGCGACCTCTTCAATTAAATCTGCCTCTATTGCAATATCAAAGCGGTAACTAGGGGCCGTAATAAGCCATTCATTAGACGATTTTTCAACCTGCATACCTAGTGCAATGAAATACGCTTCGATGCTCTCAGCGGTCAGCTCAATACCCAGCACTCGTTTGATTCTTTCTAATCGCAGAGGGATTTTATGGCATACAGGTAGTGACTCGCCTGAAGATACATCGGTCAATGGGCCTAGCTGACCGCCTGCTATTGATATTAATAATTCGACTGCGCGGTCTAATGCGCGATAGCAAAGCTCTGGGTCCACGCCTCGTTCAAACCGGTGTGAAGCGTCTGTATGCAAACCAAATTTTCTTGATTTTCCAGCAATCGATAAGGGAGAGAAAAAAGCACACTCTAAAAAGATATCTGTTGTTTCATCATTGACGGACGATGACTCACCACCCATAACACCGGCAAATGCGAGTGCTTGTTTGCTATCGGCTATTACCAGTACGTCTTCGTCTAGTTCAATAGTTTGCCCGTTTAGCAGCGTTAATGGCTCTTTCGCGCTAGCTCGACGAACAATAATATCGCCGTCTATTTTATCCAGATCAAACGCGTGTAGCGGTTGACCTAGCTCTAATAGTACATAATTGGTAACGTCGACGAGTGGCCCTAAGCTTCTTTGACCACAGCGTCTTAATTTTTCCTGCATCCAGATCGGTGTTTGTGCCGTTCTATCTATACCTTTAATGACCCGACCTAAATAGCGAGGGCAATCCTCTGCTGCGTCTACGATAACGTTTTGAGTGATATCCAGGCTTGCCTCAGGAACAACGGGGGTTGTGTTGACCAGTGGCAGGTTTGTGAAACAGGCAATTTCACGTGCGATACCTTCAATACTTAAGCAGTCTGCGCGATTTGGCGTTAGATCTACTTCAATAATGCTGTCGTCTAATTTCAAATAATCACGAATATCAACGCCGATTGGCGCATCAGCGGGTAACTCCATCAGGCCATCGGCGCTATCTGCCAGGCCTAATTCTTGCTCGGAGCACAACATACCATTGGATGGTTCGCCACGTAGTTTAGACGGTTTTATTTTAAAATCACCGGGTAAAATAGCGCCCACGATAGCAACCGGAATACGTAAGCTAGTGCGCACATTGCTCGCACCACAAACGATATCTAACGGCTCCGCGTTACCAATAGAAACCTTACAAAGGCTTAATTTATCGGCATTTGGGTGTTGCTCTACGGACAGAACCTCGCCCACTACAACGCCGGAAAAAACAGCCGCTGCGGTTGACACTGAGTCTACCTCAAGACCGGCCATCGTTAATTTTTCGGATAACTCATCAGTAGTTATTGAGTAATCGACGAATTCTTTAAGCCATGCTTCATTCACTAACATTTTGAATACCTATCCAGCTTAATTAAATTGTCTTAAAAACTTAAGATCATTTTCAAAGAACAGACGCAAATCATTTATTTTATAGCGAAGCATCGTTAGTCGTTCTACACCCATACCAAAAGCGAATCCGGTAAATTCATCTGGATTTATCTTCAAGTGGTTAAACACTTCAGGGTGGATCATTCCACAACCAAGAACCTCTAACCAGCCTGTTTGCCCGCAGACCCGACAGCCTGAGCCTGCACACATAACGCATTCGATATCCACCTCTGCGGAGGGCTCTGTAAAGGGGAAATAAGAAGGCCTAAACCTTACTTTCACATCTTTTTCAAAAAACGCCTTTAGGAATTCGCTGATCACGCCTTTTAAATCGGCGAAGTTTACATTCTTATCGACTACAAAGCCTTCGACCTGATGAAACATCGGCGTATGCGTTAAATCAGAATCACAGCGGTAAACACGACCAGGGGCGATGACTTTTAACGGTGGCTGTTGATTTTCCATCACCCGTATTTGTACCGGGGAAGTGTGCGTTCGAAGTAAGGTGTGCTCATCAAAATAAAACGTATCGTGCATCGCACGCGCAGGGTGATGAGCCGGAATATTTAGCGCTTCGAAGTTATGAAAATCGTCTTCCACTTCTGGGCCCATCGCGACTTCAAAACCAATTCGATTAAAAATCTGCTCTATGCGCCGCATCGTTCGTGTAACCGGATGCACTCCACCGATGGCCTGTCCGCGACCAGGCAGTGTCACGTCAATCGTTTCTTCAACCAGTCGTCTATTCAGTAATTCACTTTCAAGCTGACTCTTACGCTGCTCTAATAACAACTGGAATTGCTGTTTAGCGTGGTTGATAGTGGCGCCGACTTTGGGTCTTTCTTCTACAGAAAGGCTGCCTAGCGTTTTCATTTGGCGGGTAAACACGCCCTTTTTACCGAGATAAGAAACACGAATTTCTTCCACTACGGCTAAAGTGTCCGCTTGAACTAATTCTTTTTCAGCCTGTTCAACGATGTTTTCTAAAGAATTTTCCACGTTATTGTCTTTTATGCTTGGCTCAAATAAATAAGGGAAAGATCATTCGACCTTTCCCTCATGACTAATATCTGAATTGCTAATGGTTGCTTAAGCAAATTCAAGAGTCATTACACTCTAAAACGATATTGTTGTTATAACTTAGATTTTGCGGTCGTTACTAACTGCGAAAATGCGTCTTTATCGAACACAGCAATATCAGCCAGTACTTTTCTGTCTAAACCGATCGACGCTTTTTTAAGGCCGTTCATGAAACGACTGTACGACAGACCGAAACTACGAGCACCGGCATTAATACGCGCGATCCATAACGCACGGAATTGACGTTTTCTTTGACGACGATCTCGATAAGCGTATTGACCTGCTTTGATAACTGCTTGCTTGGCAACACGATAAATTCGACTACGAGCGCCGTAATATCCTTTAGCCTGCTTTAATACTTTTTTGTGTCTTGCTCTCGCAACTACACCACGTTTTACTCTAGGCATTTCTTTTCCTCAATAACTCTAAAATTAGCTGTAAGGCAACATCCGCGTTGCGCTTTTCATATCTGACGCATGAAGCACTGAAGCTTTGCGCAATTGACGTTTACGTTTAGTGGTTTTTTTGGTCAAAATATGACGCAAATGAGCTTGCTTACATTTAAAAGCGCCTGAACCTGTTCTTTTGAAACGTTTGGCTGCTCCACTGTTTGACTTCATCTTGGGCATTACAATACTCCGTTAATTAATTTTTCTTCGGTGCCATTACCATGACCATCTGGCGACCTTCAAACTTTGGCCGCTGTTCGACCAATGCTAATTCATCTAAATCTTTCTCTATCCGCTTCAGCAACTCCATACCCAACTCTCTATGGGCCATTTCTCTGCCACGAAAACGCACGGTGATTTTGGTTTTGTCGCCATTTTCTAAAAATGAGCGAAGATTACGTAATTTTACATTGTAATCACCAATATCTGTTCCAGGTCGGAACTTAATTTCCTTAACCTGAACAATTTTTTGCTTTTTCCTTGTTGCCTGTAATTTCTTACTGGCTTCAAATCTAAATTTACCGTAATCCATAATCTGAACTACAGGAGGTGAAGCCGTTGGTGACACCTCTACTAGATCTAATTCCACTTCAGCCGCTGAGCTCATAGCTTGTTCTAGAGTTACTACGCCTATTTTCTCACCTTCATGATTGATAAGCCTTACGTTCTGAGCCGTTATATCTTCGTTAATTCTTACTTTTTTTGTTGCGATTTTACAATCTCCAAAATATAAAAATCCTTAAGGCTCTAATTTATTACGCTCGGCTATATTTTTTGCCAATAGCGTAATAAAGTCCTCAGGAGTGAAATTACCCATGTCTTTTCCACTTAAAGTACGTACTGCTAATTCGTTATTGTTGACTTCTTTTTCGCCAACGACAACGAGATATGGAATACGCTTTAAAGTATGCTCGCGAATTTTAAAGCCGATCTTCTCATTTCTCAAGTCTATTTTGACTCTTATGCCTTGTTTTTGAAGGTTTTTTGCAATTAAGGCTATATATTCGTCACTTTTGTCCGTTATCGACATCAAAATGACTTGCGTCGGTGCTAACCAAACTGGAAATTTACCAGCGTATTCTTCGATCAAAATCCCGATAAATCGCTCAAGTGAACCTAAAATTGCTCGGTGAAGCATCACCGGCG
>JBLIAQ010000128.1:0-5212 GCA_047634535.1 Cycloclasticus sp. | reverse complement strand
CAATACAGTTTAAAATGGGCGTTATGAGTACTAATTTAATGAAAAAACGATGGCAGCCCAGCAGTAATTTTAACTAGCTGGATAGACCCCATTGATGAAGTAATTAAGAGACCGAGTAATGACACCCAAACAATTTAAACAATACGCCGATCAGGGCTATAACAAAATCCCCCTGATGAAGATCATTTTGGCTGACCTGGAAACGCCTTTAAGCGCCTATATGAAATTGGCGAACGCACCTTATAGCTACCTGTTTGAATCGGTCGAAGGTGGAGAGAACTGGGGACGCTACTCAATTATTGGCTTGCCGTGTAAAGACCTTATAAAAATCAGCGGTGATACGATCTCCCTTCAGTCTAACGGTGAAATAAGCGATACCATTCATAGTGCAGAGCCACTGGAGTGGTTGCGCGAGTACGCATCGCGATTTAGCACGCCACAGGTTGAAGGTTTACCGCGATTTACCGGCGGTCTGGTGGGCTATTTTGGTTACGAAACGATTCATTATATCGAGCCAAAAGTGGCGGAAAATAGCCAAAAGGCGGCAAAAGAAGACCCCATAGGCTCACCCGATATTTTATTGATGGTGTCTGAAGACGTGCTGGTATTTGATAACGTTAGCAATCAACTGATGATCGTGACACACGTTAATCCAAAGCAGAAAAATGCCTATTTGAAGGGCCTGGAACGCCTGGAAAAACTGGTGGATAAACTGGAAAAAACGCATATAAAAACCGCGTTTGGGCAAAGCAAGACCGAAGCGGTCGCTGAGGCCGATTTTGTATCGGGTTTTACCCAGCAAGGCTTTCAGGACGCGGTAAAAAAAGTGAAAGACTACATCGTAGAAGGCGACGTGATGCAGGTGGTGCTGTCGCAGAGAATGACGATACCGTATGCAGAGCCACCGATTGATTTATATCGGGCGTTGCGTTGCATAAACCCGTCGCCTTATATGTACCATTTAAACCTTGGTGATACGCACGTTGTTGGTTCATCACCCGAAATTTTAACCCGTTTAGAAGATAATAAAGTGACGGTTCGTCCTATTGCGGGAACTCGTCCAAGGGGCGCAACTCGTGAGCAGGACGATGCCTTGGAAAAAGAGTTGCTGGCAGATCCTAAAGAATGTGCGGAGCACTTGATGTTGATCGATTTAGGTCGTAATGACGCGGGGCGGGTATCAAAAACCGGTAGCGTTGAATTAACCGATAAGATGATTATTGAGCGTTATTCCCACGTTATGCATATCGTCTCCAATGTGACCGGAGAGCTACAGCCGGGTCTTGACGCCATTGATGTACTGGAAGCCACCTTTCCAGCGGGGACGGTCAGCGGTGCACCGAAAATTAGGGCAATGCAGATTATCGATGAGTTAGAACCGGTAAAGCGCGGCGTCTATTCAGGCGCGGTCGGTTACCTGTCCTGGTCTGGAAACCTGGATACGGCGATAGCCATCCGTACCGCCGTTATTAAAGACGGCAAACTGAATATTCAAGCAGGGGCTGGCATCGTGCACGACTCGGTGCCAGAAAAAGAATGGGCTGAAACAATGAATAAAGGCCGCGCAATTTTTAAAGCGGTAGCCATGGCGCAACGTGGTTTGACAGAAGGTGGGTAATAATGGCGGCTAATAAACTGGTGATGATCGATAACTACGATTCATTTACCTATAACCTGGTGCAATATTTTGCTGAGTTAGGCGCGGACGTACACGTTGTGCGCAACGATCAGGTGAGCATCGACGAGGTGATCGCCATGCGACCAGATAAATTAGTTATTTCGCCAGGGCCGTGCACACCGACTCAAGCGGGCATTTCATTGGCGTTAATTAAGCAACTAGCCGGCCAGTTGCCTATTTTGGGGGTGTGCCTGGGGCATCAAAGCATCGGCGAAGTATTTGGTGGCAAGGTCGTTCACGCCAGGCAAATTATGCACGGCAAAACCTCCGATATGCAGCATAACAATACGGGCGTTTTTAACGGCCTTAGTAATCCTTTCAAAGCGACGCGTTATCATTCTTTAGTGGTTGAAAAAGAATCTTTGCCAGACTGTCTGGAAGTGACGGCGTGGACCGAGACGCCCGACGGTGAGTTTGACGAGATTATGGGGCTGAGGCACCGCGAGTTAGATGTCGAAGGGGTGCAATTCCACCCCGAGTCGATTTTAACTGAGCACGGTCACGATTTATTGAGAAATTTCTTAACTAAGGTTTAAGCATGGATATTAAACAGGCGCTTGAGGCGACGATTAATCATCAGGATTTATCGACCGAGCAGATGATCAGCGTGATGCGCCAAATCATGAATGGTGAGGCAACAACGGCACAGATTGGTGGTTTCCTAGTCGCCTTGCGAATGAAAGGCGAATCGCTCGATGAAATTGAAGGCGCAGCTATCGTGATGCGGGAGCTCGCGACAAAGGTTGATGTTGAGGGCAACTTCCTGGTTGATACCTGCGGTACTGGTGGCGATGGTTCTGACTTATTTAACGTCTCTACCGCGAGTGCCTTTATCGTCGCTGCGGCGGGTGGGCGCGTCGCCAAACATGGTAATCGTTCTGTATCGAGCTCAACGGGTAGCGCCGATGTGTTAGAGGCGGCGGGTATCAATTTAAATTTAACCCCAGCTCAGGTGGCTGAATGCATCAAGGATGTAGGCATCGGCTTTATGTTTGCGCCAGCTCACCATAGCGCGATGAAATATGCGATTGGTCCCCGCAAGGAACTGGCGCAACGGACGATATTTAATATGTTAGGACCGATGACGAACCCTGCATCGGTAAAGTCTCAGGTGATAGGCGTATTTAATGAAGCCTTATGCCGGCCCATTGCAAACGTATTGCAACGTCTGGGTAGCAAGCACGTGCTTGTCGTGCACGCTCAAGACGGGCTGGATGAAATCAGTTTAGCGACGCCTACGCATATTGCCGAGCTCAAAGACGGTCTGGTTGAAGAATATAAGATAACGCCGGAAGAAATGGGCATTACGAGCCAAAGTTTAATCGGCTTAACGGTTGATAGCGCCGAGCAGTCACTCAATTTAATTAATGACGCCTTAGGTCCGCAACAAACGCCCAATGGCAAAAAGGCGGCAGATATACTGGCGTTAAATGCAGGATCGGCTCTGTACGTTTGCGGTGTGGTCGATACTATTAAAGCAGGCGTTGAGCTGGCGCAGGAAACGATTCACTCAGGTGCAGCGTTACAAAAAATGATCGATTTAAAAGAAAAAACAATGGGCTACCGTGATGAGTGATACGCCGGACGTGTTAAAAAAAATACTCGCCCGCAAGCAAGAAGAAATTGCCGAACGACTAAAACATACGTCAATAAAAGACTTAAAGCAGCAGATAGCCAATGCCTCACCGGTTCGCGGCTTTGTTAAGGCGATCCAGCAAAAGCTTGATAATGGATTAACGGCGGTTATCGCCGAAGTAAAAAAAGCCTCACCGAGCAAAGGACTATTACGCAAAAACTTTCTACCCGCCGATATCGCTATCAGCTATCAGGCTGGTGGAGCCGCTTGTTTGTCGGTACTCACGGACAAAGATTTTTTTCAGGGCAGTGAAGAGTATTTAATGCAAGCCAGGTCCGCTTGCTCGCTGCCGGTTATTCGTAAAGACTTTATCATTGACCCCTATCAGGTGTATGAAGCCCGTGCGATGGGCGCCGATTGTATTTTGCTAATTGTCGCTGCGCTGGACGATGAACCGTTGCACGCACTGTATCAATTAGCCACAGACTTGGGTATGGATGTGTTAGTTGAGGTGCATGATGCGGAGGAACTGGAACGTGCGTTGGCTTTAAATCTATCGTTAGTGGGTATCAATAATAGAAATTTAAGGACCTTTGAAACGTCATTACAAACGACGCTGAATTTGCTTGATCGTATTCCGAACGACATTATTGTTGTCAGCGAGAGCGGCCTACATAAAGCCGAAGATATTGCGATGTTAAAGCGTCACAATGTGCATACGTTTTTGATTGGCGAAGCTTTTATGCGTTGTGACGATCCGGGTGAGGCGTTAAGCCAGTTGATCGCTTAGCGCGCCCCTTTTTACGAGGATCGTTTTGCCGGCTACTTCGATCAGCCCTTCTTCGACCATGGATTTTAAAACGCGACCAGCCATTTCACGCGAACAACCGACCATACGACCAATATCCTGCCGTGTTACCCGGATTTGCATACCATCAGGGTGAGTCATCGCTTCGGGCACTTCTGTTAGGTCAATCAATGTTCGAGCCACACGGCCGCTAACGTCTAAGAAAGCTAAATGTCCCGCTTTTCGGCTGGTGTGTAATAATCGCTTGGCCAGTTGCCGCCCTAGCGCGATGATAATTTCGTTACTCTCTTCTTTGAGTTCATTTTGTAGCAAAGAGCTTAAACGGCTATAACTAATACCCGCCAAACGGCAAACCGAACAGGTTTGAACGAAAACATCTCGCTTATCGCGTTTTTCATCAGACTCAAAAAAACCAGCTTCGCCGATAAAGTCACCACGGCTCAGACTGGCTAAAATAAATTCGTGCCCGTCCACTTCGTCTACGCGCACGTAGGCTGAGCCTTCAATAAAATAGTACAGCGTGTCTGCGTCGTCACCAGGCTGAATAATATCCGTCTTATTCGGGTATTCATGCCGATGGCAAAAACTAATAAACCGTTTAAAGGTTTCATCAGACATACCAGAAAAATTAAGAATGGGCTTTTGTTTGTTCATACACCAAAGTTTAGCAGAATTTTTAAAAATCACATTGATTGTTAAAAATGCGCAATTGATGTTTTGTGATATTCTTTGCGACTTAACTGATAAGGCAGGTAGTGATGATGAATGTACGAATAAAATGGGTTGAAAACGCGATGTTTTTGGGTGAATCCGGCAGTGGTCATACCGTTGTGATGGATGGCGCACCAGAGAACGGTGGAAGAAACTTAGGTCCCCGTCCAATGGAAATGCTACTAATAGGAATGGGTGGTTGCACGGCGTTTGACGTAAAAATGATATTGGATAAAGCGCGTCAAAACGTCAGCGATTGTGTCGCTGAAATTGCTGCTGAACGCGCTGATGCGGTGCCAGCTGTGTTCACCAAAATTCACGTGCATTTTATCGTGAGCGGAAAAGGCCTTAGCGATAAAGCCGTTTCTCGCGCGGTCAATCTATCGGCAGAAAAATATTGCTCGGCGTCGATTATGTTGAGCAAGGCAGTTGAAATAAC